>NZ_PENV01000008.1:0-201055 GCF_003144375.1 Proteus genomosp. 4 str. ATCC 51469 | reverse complement strand
ACAGCAAGCTTCTCAAGCAACGCCAACCGTTGAAGCTCCTGTTGAAAGCGCCAAAGCCGAAGATGTCGATCCGCGCAAAGCAGCTGTTGCGGCCGCACTGGCTCGTGTGAAAGCCAAAAAAGCACAGCAAGTTTCTCAAGCAACACCAACCGTTGAAGCTCCTGTTGAAAGCGCTGAAACCGAAGATGTCGATCCACGCAAAGCTGCTGTTGCGGCCGCTATTGCCAGAGTAAAAGCGAAAAAAGAACAGCAAGCTTCTCAAGCAACGCCAACCGTTGAAGCTCCTGTTGAAAGCGCCAAAGCCGGAGATGTCGATCCACGCAAAGCTGCTGTTGCGGCCGCTATTGCCAGAGTAAAAGCGAAAAAAGAACAGCAAGCTTCTCAAGCAACACCAGCCGTTGAAGCTCCTGTTGAAAGCGTCAAAGCCGAAGATGTCGATCCGCGCAAAGCAGCTGTTGCGGCCGCTATTGCCAGAGTAAAAGCGAAAAAAGCACAGCCAGCTTCTCAAGCAACGCCAACCGTTGAAGCTCCTGTTGAAAGCGCCAAAGCCGAAGATGTCGATCCGCGCAAAGCAGCCGTTGCGGCCGCTATTGCCAGAGTAAAAGCGAAAAAAGAACAGCAAGCTTCTCAAGCAACACCAGCCGTTGAAGCTCCTGTTGAAAGCGCCAAAGCCGAAGATGTCGATCCGCGCAAAGCAGCCGTTGCGGCAGCTATTGCCAGAGTAAAAGCGAAAAAAGAAGCCGAACAACGTCGAGCTAAAGAAGAAGTTACCTTGGATTAATCACAGATGAAATTTAGACCGATACAAAATAACAACAGTAAATTAAAAATTGCTAGTTCCCCTTTTACGCATAATCAGCAATCCACCAGCCAAGTTATGCTATGGGTTACATTAGCGGCATTACCGGGGATCATCAGTCAGATCTATTTTTTTGGTTTAGGCACTATTTACCAAATTATATTAGCCATCATCGTTGCGCTTGTGGCTGAAACTGTATGCGTAAAACTCAAAAAAGAAGATCCATTACTTTACCTTAAAGATAATTCCGCACTGCTTACTGGTGTATTGCTCGCAATTAGCATTCCGCCTTTGGCACCATGGTGGATCATTGTTTTAGGTACCTTTGTTGCTGTCGTTATCGCAAAACATATTTATGGCGGTTTAGGGCAAAATCCATTTAACCCCGCAATGGTAGGTTATGTAGTTTTACTTATCTCATTCCCAGTGCAAATGACATCGTGGATGCCTCCTGTTGAATTACAAGCAGTCTCTTACAATGTCATGGACAGTTTAAGTATCTTCTTTACAGGTCATACATCATCAGGCTTAACACTTGAAGATTTAAGACGTTCTGTTGATGGCATTACACAAGCTACACCTCTTGATAGTTTTAAAACTGGATTATTAACTCATTCTATTGATGAAGTGTTAGCGACACCTATTTTACAAGGTGAGTTTGCTGGCATTGGATGGCAATGGGTGAATGTAGCTTATTTAGTTGGTGGATTAGTTCTGCTCTATAAACGCATTATTAGCTGGCATATCCCTGTTGCGATGATCTCAATGTTAGCCTTATGTTCAGTTATTAGTTGGGGTATCGATCCTACTCGTTACTCGCAACCCCTATTACAAATCTTCTCAGGGGCAACAATGTTAGGGGCTTTCTTCATAGCGACTGATCCTGTAAGTGCCTCTACAACCCCTAAAGGTCGTTTAATTTATGCGGGAATGATTGGTTTATTAGTTTGGGTTATCCGTGTTTATGGTGGATATCCAGACGCTGTTGCCTTTTCAGTATTACTTGCCAATATCGCTGTACCTTTAATCGATAGCTATACACGCCCTCGTGTTTATGGGCATTAATGTGCCAAGGAGAAAATGATGATCGAAATCTTAAAACGTCATGGGCTAACATTAGCTGTCTTTGCGGCTTGTACAACAGGTTTAACCGCTGTGGTATACCACTTAACCGCAGATACCATTGCAGAGCAAGTGGCTATAGAAAAACAAAAATTATTGGATCAGGTGATCCCTCAAGCAATGTATGACAATGAACTTTCTAAAGATTGTTATCTACTTACAGCACCTGAATTGGGAAATTCAAAACCTCATAAACTTTATGTCGCACGTTTAGAAGGTAAACCCGTTGCAGCGGCTTTAGAATCTACCGCGCCAGATGGCTATTCAGGTGCAATTGAACTTCTTGTTGGCGCTGACTTTAAAGGCAACGTTCTAGGTGTTCGTGTAACCGCACATAACGAAACTCCTGGTCTGGGTGATAAAATTGAGACACGCATTTCCGATTGGATCACAACACTGAGTCATAAATTCATTTCCGGTGAAAACGATCCACATTGGGCGGTAAAAAAAGATGGCGGCGATTTTGATCAATTTACAGGTGCGACGATTACCCCCCGCGCTGTCGTTAACTCATCAAAACGCACAGCATGGCTAATACAATCATTACCAGAGAAGTTAGAAACACTCTCTGTCTGTGAGGCGAATTAATATGAACTCCATTAAAACGCTCTTTGCTCAAGGGTTATGGACAAACAACTCAGCCCTAGTGCAATTACTTGGTCTATGCCCTTTACTGGCGGTTTCCTCTACAGCAACTAACGCGCTAGGCTTAGGACTTGCGACAACATTAGTGCTATTTTGCACCAATGTGGCAGTTTCAAGTTTACGTCGTTGGGTTCCTTCTGAAATTCGTATCCCAATTTATGTTATGATAATCGCGTCTGTCGTCAGTGCTGTGCAATTACTGATCAACGCATACGCCTATGGTTTATACCAATCGTTGGGGATCTTTATTCCATTAATAGTCACCAACTGTATTGTTATTGGCCGTGCTGAAGCCTTCGCAGCTAAAAATGAAGTCTTTCCTTCTGCCATTGATGGTTTAGCTATGGGATTAGGGGCAACAGCCGCACTCTTTGTGTTAGGCGCGATCCGTGAAATTTTAGGTAACGGAACATTATTTGACGGTGCAGATTTACTGTTAGGTGAATGGGCTCAAGTATTAAGAATCGAAATAGTTCATTTAGATTCACCCTTCTTACTTGCCATTTTACCGCCAGGTGCTTTTATCGGTTTAGGCTTTATGTTAGCGGGAAAATACCTTATCGATGAAAGACAGAAAAAGCGCAGTGCTTCGACAATGAAAACTTATGAAAAAGAACAAGGCTGTGGTAGTCATATCGTTAAAAATTAATTTGTGAGCATAATGAATCAAGCAAAACGTATTGAAATTCTAACTCGGTTGCGTGATAACAATCCGCAACCTACGACAGAGCTAAAATTTGACTCTCCGTTTGAACTATTGATCTCCGTGTTACTCTCTGCACAAGCGACCGATGTGAGTGTCAATAAGGCAACTGCTAAACTTTATCCAGTTGCCAACACACCACAAGCTATCCTGAATTTAGGGGTGGATGGACTTAAGAAATACATTAAAACCATTGGCCTATATAATACCAAAGCTGAAAATGTGATTAAGACCTGTCAAATCTTGGTGGATAAACATCACAGCGAGGTTCCTGAAAACAGAGAAGCCCTTGAAGCTTTGCCTGGTGTTGGTCGCAAAACTGCAAATGTTGTTTTAAATACTGCATTTGGCTGGCCAACAATTGCTGTCGATACACATATCTTTAGAGTGAGTAATCGTACAGGCTTTGCCCCTGGCAAGAATGTCAATGAAGTTGAGCAAAAACTATTAAAGGTTGTTCCGGCAGAATTTAAAGTTGATTGCCATCACTGGCTTATTCTTCATGGTCGTTATACCTGTATTGCACGAAAACCACGGTGTGGCTCTTGTATTATTGAAGATCTGTGTGAATTTAAAGAAAAAACAGATCCTGAATAAAAATTTACCGATTTGTCTGTTTTTCTGATGCAATATTACTTGCGTCGCTACGCACAATCGAATAAAACTATTGCCCACTTTTATTATTAAAACTGCCGACTTTCCGGAAAAATATGTTTCAAGACAATCCGCTGCTTGCACAGCTAAAACAGCAACTCCATGCCCAAACACCGCGCGTGGAAGGCCTTGTAAAGGGAACAGATAAAGGCTTTGGCTTCCTTGAAGTTGATGGTCAGAAAAGCTATTTTATTCCCCCTCCGCAAATGAAAAAAGTGATGCACGGTGACCGTGTAATTGCCGCTGTTCATACCAATAACGACAAAGAATCAGTTGAACCTGAAGAATTAGTTGAGCCCTTTTTAACTCGTTTTGTCGGCCGTATTCAGAGAAAAGAGGGTGATAACCGCCTGTGGATAATACCAGACCATCCTCTACTAAAAGATGCAATTCCTTGCCGTCCGGCTCAAGGTTTAACCCATAACTTTGTCGATCAAGATTGGGCTGTTGCGGTTATGCGCCGTCACCCACTTAATAAAGGTGATAAAGGTTTTCAGGCAGAAATCACCGACTATATTACAGATAAAGACGATCACTTTGCCCCTTGGTGGGTAACCTTAATGCGTCATCAACTTGAGCGTGATGCACCAGAAATGGGCAACGAAGCACTTACATTACATGATGCATTACCTCGTGAAGATCTGACTTCTCTCTCCTTTGTCACTATTGATAGTGCATCAACAGAAGACATGGATGACGCACTCTTTATTCGTAAAGAAGAGAACGGTCAATTAACGCTATTTATCGCCATTGCCGATCCTACGGCTTATATTTTGCCGAATAGTGAATTAGATAAAATTGCGGCACAACGCGCACTAACTAACTATCTACCGGGCTTTAACATCCCAATGTTGCCTCGTGAGCTATCTGATAACATTTGCTCATTACGCCCTAATGAAAAGCGCCCCGCATTAGTCTGCCAAGTCAGCATTGCACAAGATGGTGCATTACATGAAGATATTCACTTCTATTCTGCATGGGTAGAATCAAAAGCCAAACTGGTTTACGACCATATTTCAGATTGGTTAGAAGGCGCTAACAGCGATTGGAAACCAGAGAATGACATCGTTCATGAACAAGTAATGTTATTAAAAGAGATGTGTGAAAAACGTCATGAATGGCGTGAGAAACATGCTCTGGTCTTTAAAGAACGCCCTGATTACCGCTTTATTCTCGATGAAGGTGGTAATGTGTTAGATATCGTGGCTGAAAATCGTCGTATTGCAAATCGCATTGTCGAAGAAGCAATGATCACAGCCAATATCTGTGCAGCTAAAGTGCTGGCGAAAAACTTAGGCTTCGGTGTTTATAACGTTCACACTGGTTTTGATCCACTTTATATCGATCAAGTTGTACAAACTTTAAAAGATAATGGCATTGAAACCACTTCTGAAAGTTTGTTAACCCTTGAAGGTTTCTGCCAATTACGTCGTGAGCTAGATAACCAACCTAATCAATTCCTTGATAGCCGTATTCGTCGTTACCAAAACTTTGCTGAAATCAAATCAGAGCCAGGCCCACACTTTGGTTTAGGACTGGAAGCTTACGCAACATGGACATCACCGATCCGTAAATACAGTGATATTTTAAATCACCGTTTACTAAAAGCGATTATCAGTAAAGAGCCTGCTGAAAAGCCACAAGAAGAAGATGGTATTCGTATTGCAGAACGCCGTCGTGCTAATCGTATGGCTGAACGAGATGTGGGTGATTGGTTATATGCACGTTTCTTAAAACCTTTTACGGGTACTGAAACACCATTTAACGCTGAAATTATCGATATTACACGTGGTGGTATTCGCGTTCGCTTAGTTGAAAATGGCGCAGTAGCCTTTATCCCGGCTCCTTTCTTACATGCTGTGCGTGATGAAATTCAATGCAGTCAAGAAACGGGTACAGTAATTGTGAAAGGTGAAAGTGCTTATAAACTCAATGATATCATTCCTGTTCGCATCGAAGATGTAAAACTTGAAACTCGTAATATCGTTGCTCGCCCTATCTAATTAGTCTGTAGTCGGTATACAATAAAGCTGATGGTTCATTTTGAGCCATCAGTTTTTTTATGCCTATTATCTTTGCTAGACATAACACTAGAAATTTAAAGGGAATAAAAAGGGAATATTTTTATGGTATTAAGGAAATAAAACACTCAGACCATAAATTTAGTAAATAACAAATGGATTGAATTAATGAAAGATAAAGTACAGATTAGCCGTTTTTTAAGCTATATATTACGACACTCCCCTGAAAGTATTGGTTTATCACTTGATGAGCAAGGATGGGGTGAAATATCACAATTGATCTTGTTAGCGCAGAAAAAAGGCACACAACTAACCCTTGAACTGATTAACGATGTAGTTAAAACGAATGATAAAAAGCGTTTCGCTATTTCAGAAAATGGGCTTTTTATTCGTGCCGTTCAAGGGCACTCTCTTAAGACTACGGTTGATTACCAAGCTATTACTCCTCCTAAAATACTTTATCACGGTACAGCGACTCGTTTTATCGACAGTATTTTTAATCAAGGTTTAATACCGAATGGTCGCCAATATGTTCATCTATCACAAGATTATAAAACAGCAGTGAACGTCGGCAATCGTCATGGAAAAGCCGTTGTTTTAATTGTTGATAGTGAAAAAATGTTTAGTGAAGGTTTTGAATTTTATCAGGCTGATAATGGCGTATGGTTAACGCTGTCCGTGCCTGTGAAATATCTAAAAATCGAAGAGAAAGAATAGAATGAAATATAAACAAGTAGGTGACATTGTCACCTATAATTTTGCTTATGGTGTTCTCTGTTTGACTAATACTTAATCAGGATGACCTATGATGGTTATTTTAGTGCCCTTCTGATCTTCTTCTAATAATATTTCGGTAAAACCACCTGCAAACTGCTGTTCTATTATTAATTTTTTGGGGTTTTCCCAATTATAGTCCACAGAAACGGCATCATTAGTGTACTCTTTTTGGATGTTATTATTCACTCTAATGACTTTTTCAAGATAAGCTTCATCGTGTTCGCTCACATATTTTTTATACGCATCAGTGATTGAAAGTCCAGTATAAATACAGTTGGTTATTGCCCCATGCTCGTAAACTTCATCCATTGTCTGCTCTGGTGAAGAACAATATTTATCATGGACAATCACTTTATCTATTTTGCTTTCTGCCAAAAGCATAGAAGAATACAACAACGTTACAATCATCAAATACGCTTTCATAAAACACCTTTAAAAAGACATCTATTAATAACAATAAAAAATGCGCTAATCTCAATAGAAAATCAGCGCACCCTTATTCATTTCATTGCTATCTAGCTAGCTAAATCAGCCACCAGCCAGTTTAACTTTCATTCCTTTGGCTTCTAATAGCGATTTAATTAAATCACGTTTATCACCTTGGATCTCAATTAAACCGTCTTTTACACTACCACCACAGCCACATTTTTTCTTTAGTTCTGCGGCAAGTTTGGCTAGCTCTGCATCATCCAGATCGATACCTGAAACAACACAAACACCCTTACCTTTACGCCCACTAGTTTGACGCTGAATACGCACAATACCATCACCGACAGGACGTACAGGCTTTTGTTCTTCTTCTTTAATGCGACCCGCATCTGTGGAATAAACCAAACGAGAGTTATTATCCATGTTAATTACATACCTTGTATATATTCGTCATACTATTAAGATGCAGTGTATTGTCACTTAGCTACATCTTGAGTTATTTAGAGTATAGAACGATTAATTTGTTGCAACGTTTCAAGAGGATTATCACTACGTGTAATAGGACGTCCAATCACCATATAATCAACCCCTGCTGCAATGGCTTGTTCTGGCGTCATAACTCGACGCTGATCACCAACATCACTTCCTGCAGGGCGAATACCTGGTGTCACTAATAAGAAATCATCACCACAAACTTGTTTAAAACGTGTAGCTTCATGTGCAGAGCAAACAACACCATCAAGGCCACAAGATTTTGTCAGTAACGCCAAGCGCTCAGCTTGTTCTGCGGGTGTTAATGTTATACCCAATTCAATCAAATCAGACTGATCCATACTCGTTAACACTGTTACTGCTGTTAAAAGTGGTGCGTCTTTGCCATAGGATACAAGGCTTTCTTTAGCTGCACGCATCATGCGACTGCCACCACTTGCATGTACGTTCACCATCCATACACCTAAATCAGCCGCAGCTGCAACGGCTCTTGCAACTGTATTTGGAATATCATGAAATTTTAGATCCAAGAAAATGTCAAAACCGTCTTTTTGTAACTGCGTAACAAATTGAGGGCCAAAACGGGTAAACATCTCTTTACCAATTTTTAAACGGCAAGATGAGGGATCGATACGTTGTGCAAAATCTAATGCACTTTTTTGATCTTCATAGTCTAATGCCACAATAACGGGCGCGCAGGTGAACTCGGGCGATTTTTTATCACAATGAAATGACATTTTAGGGCCTTTATTTATAAAGAGACTATTAAAAAAGTGACATCGTCACTGACCATCTAAACCGCGAATAGGTTTAACGGTATCCCATGAACGACAGGATGGACAATGCCAATATAATGCATGAGAGGTAAAACCACATTTATGGCAACGAT
Organism: Proteus genomosp. 4 str. ATCC 51469; assembly: GCF_003144375.1. Classification (NCBI taxonomy): domain Bacteria; kingdom Pseudomonadati; phylum Pseudomonadota; class Gammaproteobacteria; order Enterobacterales; family Morganellaceae; genus Proteus; species Proteus genomosp. 4. The sequence goes on along the minus strand of NZ_PENV01000008.1, from coordinate 192,524 downwards.
AATCTGGTTTGGTACGAATTTGTTCACCAACCATATAACGCAATAAAATAAGACTTTCTTTAGCTCGACCTTCTTCTGCTTCAGCTAAATGGTAACGCATTAAGCGATAGAAAAGTCGCATTGTAGGATGGCGTTCTAATTGGCGGTTAATATAAAGCTGAGCAGCTTCAATACCTTCTTTGGCTTCAATGATATCTGCAAGGTAGAGTTCAGCAATAGCACCGCTATTACTATCAACACATTGGCGTAAATACGCCTCCCAACGAGAATTATCTTCTTGCGTCTGAAAACATTCAAAAAGCATAGGTAATGTTTCACTTACCATCTCTTTATCTTGCTCAATAACTTTCATCAGCACTTCAATGGCTTTTTGTTTCTCATCACGAGCAATATAAATACGACCATACATAATTGAAACACGAGCACAGAGGGGATCTGCTTGGCCTGCTTTTTGTAGAAAATTAAGTGCACTATCAAGATTATCACTACTCATTTCTTGAAGTGCCAACTCACAGTAAAAATGTGATATTTGTTCTTTTAATTCATGCTGACCTAATTTTACTAATTTTTCAGCTGTTTCGATGGCTTTGCCCCAATCACTTGTTAACTGGTAAATAGCCAGCAAAGATTGTAACGCACTTTGGCGAAACTCTTGCTCATCAATAAGTTGCTGAAACATATTTTCAGCTCGATCGTAAACTCCCGCAGCAACATAGTCACGGCCAAGTTGTTGAACAGCTAGGAGACGTTGATCAAAAGAAAGCGCTGCACTTTCCATTAAGGATTGGTGAATACGAATTGCGCGTTCAACTTCACCACGAGAGCGGAAAAGATTGCCTAACGTAAGATGTGCCTCAAAAGCAGAACTATCTTCTTTAAGCATTTCAAGGAAGAGATCAACAGCTTTATCTTGTTGATCCGAAAGTAAGAAGTTAACACCCGCCACGTATTCTCGTGACAGGCGATCGGCATTCTGCTGTTTATCCTGTTGGGCGCCACGACGCCCCATATACCAGCCGTAAGCTGCCGCGACAGGTAGTAACAGAAACAGCAATTCTAGCATCAGCTATCGTCCTTATTTCGTAGCAGAAGCAACCGTTGGGCGACTTTCTTGGCTTTCTTGTTTGGTTTGAGCGCTTTCAAGACGTTTAATTTTACGTTTTGCTCGGCCTAGTGATAAACGGGCGCGCAAATAGAAAACACCACTCACAATCCAACCAAGAACAAAGCCGACACCAAACAGTGTGGCTAACAAGGTAGAAATACGATATTCCCCTTGAGCAATAAGGTAATTGAATGTGACTACCTGATCGTTATTTGAGCCTAAAGTCATGGCAATGACCACGATGGCAAAAACAAGAATAACCAAAATAAAAAGTAGGACTTTTTTCACATTATTTCCTTTTTTATTCTCTTTTCTTTAGTGGACAGATAAAGGTAGCATTTTCACTGCGCACAAAGAAAGTCATTTCTTAGAATCAACTGATTTTCGTATATTTTTTCACATAAATACTGAAAAAGACATTCTGTATCTCAAAAATAAGGGCTATCGTCAGGATTTGAGTAATAAACGTCGCTCAATCACCTTAAATGCACACCAAACCAGCATAGTACTTATAAGAATACCCACAATCACGTCAGATGCCCAGTGCATTCCCAACACAATACGCCCTACAGTGACATCGATTCCCCATAATAACCCGAGTGTTGCTAAAAAATAATGACTGCGCAACATAAAAAGGACAAAAACAAACAAGGCGAGTGTTGCTGCAAATAAGCTATGTCCGGATGGAAAAGCATAACCCGTTTCCGCTTTCCAATGTTTAAGTTGCCATGCGGGGATCATAGGGGAATTTGCCAATCCATTTTGGAGTAATTGTTCCCGCGCTGATCTGGGAACTTGATAAAACGCCTCTGGTGTAATGTGTAAATTGTCACTGACCCAAACAACATAAGGACGAGGTTCTTTGACTGTATTTTTAACTGCAACCTTAACTAACTGCCCAATGGCTAAGGTCGCAACAATTATCACGGCTAATTGAATAAAATTATTACGTTTTAATTTCAAAACCATAAACAGTAATACTAAAAACACAATAACGCTAATGGCTCCCCAAGGTTTCGCTGCACTGTCTGCTATCCACAATGTGCTAATTCCCCCTAAAGGGTGATCAGTCGGTTGCCATTGCCAACCCAGCATTAATACTACACTAGGTATGATTAAGAGTAATATACTGCCTAATAAAATTAATTTTGTTATCTTCTTATTCAATATATCGACCCTTCTCAAATACAAACACTGTCTTTCGTTTATCTTTAAAGTTTATCAGTATAAACGATGCTCGTTTAGCAATAAATCATTATGCAATAAGGCTCAAAATCTGATAATTTGTAGTGGTGTGAATTTATAAGTGTGTGTTATCCCATTTCCTTGCCTATCAGACATGGAAACATTTCAGTGTTTTATTTCTCTTTGTTCTCGTTATAAAGTGTATAATCTTGAGCGAGAGTTTCACCTGAAATTATGAGTCAAAAATAATGAAATTAAGACGTATCGCAGAAGCAAAACTACCTACTCCTTTTGGTGAGTTTTTAATGGTCGGTTTTGAAGAAATCGCAACAGGTAAAGATCACGTCGCCCTAGTCTATGGCGATATCTCAGGCTCAGAGCCTGTATTATCTCGTATTCATTCAGAATGCTTAACGGGTGATGCCTTATTTAGTTTGCGTTGTGACTGTGGTTTCCAACTTGAAGCTGCACTTTCACAAATAAGCAAAGCGGGTCGTGGTGTCTTACTTTATCATCGCCAAGAAGGCCGTAATATTGGCTTACTAAATAAAATCAGAGCTTATGCATTACAAGATAAAGGGTTAGATACTGTTGAAGCAAACCTCGAATTAGGTTTTAAAGCTGACGAACGTGATTTTACCCTTTGTGCTGACATGTATAATCTATTAGGTGTTCATGAGGTGCGGTTATTAACCAATAATCCGAAAAAAATTGAAATCATGAAAGCCGCAGGTATTAATGTTATCGAGCGAGTTCCTCTGATTGTCGGACGTAATCCAAGTAATGCTCATTATCTTGATACCAAAGCCGATAAAATGGGACATCTTTTATTTAAGAAAGCGCAATAATAAAGTAACAGCACAGCATTAATAATTTTCAAATCCGAGTCTGAGTTGCTCGGATTTTTATTTAGCTCTTTTTATTCTATTACCTTGTAAATTCATTCTTTATCTATTTTTCTTTGCTTATATTTCCTTCTTTTTTACAGATCATTCGTCATTAAATTATATCATGTGAAAATTTGTCATATGCGATTTCATTGACTATCTATCTGATTCTAAGTTATTTATTAATAAATAAATTTTGATAGGAAAACATTATGCCATTACATTTTTCTGGTAGGATTTTCGGCGCGCTATTATTAGTGGGAACATTATTAACAGGCTGTGATAATAGTGATAAAAACAGCTATTCAATCAAAGTTGGTGTGATCAATGGCGCTGAACAAGATGTGGCTGAAATTGCCAAAAAAGTCGCTAAAGAAAAATATGGTTTAGAGGTTGAATTAGTGGGTTTTAGTGGCTCATTATTACCTAATGATCCCACAGCAAATAAAGAATTAGATGCGAATGTTTTTCAGCATCGCCCTTTTCTTGCTCAAGATAATCAATCTCGGGGTTATAATTTAGTGGCTGTGGGCAATACCTTTGTTTTTCCTATGGCCGGCTATTCAACAAAAATCAAACACCCTTCTGAATTAAAATCTGGCGATACCATTGCAGTTCCTAACGATCCAACCAACTTGGGCCGAGCTTTACTGTTATTAGATAAAGAAAAACTTATCACATTAAAACCAAATAGTGGCTTGTTACCTACTGCCATCGATATTATTGATAATCCTCTTAAATTAAAAATTATGGAGTTAGAAGGCGCACAGTTACCACGAGTGTTAAACGATCCGAAAGTCACCGTTGCCATTATTAGTACCACTTACATCCAACAAATTAATTTATCTCCGACAAAAGACAGTATTTTTATTGAAGATAAAAACTCGCCTTACACCAATATTATAGTGGCAAGAGAAGACAACAAAGACGCTAATAATGTGCGTGATTTTATCAAGGCTTATCAATCCCCCGAAGTTGCAACAGCCGCCGAAACTATTTTTAATGGTGGTGCAGTTCAGGGTTGGTAAAAATTTATTAGCTTTTTTATGGCAGACTCCACTTAAGCAACCTAAAAAAACGCCCCATTTTTATAATGAGGCGTTTAGCAATATCAATAAGACCTAATTAAAGCATATTACGAATAACATAATGTAATATGCCACCATGTTGGAAATAAGCGAGTTCGGTTTGTGTATCAATACGGCAACGCGCCATAATAGTTTCAGTGCGATTATCCGCAAAAGTAATATTAACCGCGACATCTTGACCTGGTGTTAATGCATTAAGCCCAGTGATCTCAATTTTCTCATCACCGTTTAATCCTAATGTTTGACGTGTAACACCAGCTGGGAATTCTAACGGTAAAACCCCCATACCAATTAAGTTAGAACGATGAATACGTTCAAAAGAACCCGCAATCACGACACGAACACCTAATAAACGCGTTCCTTTTGCTGCCCAGTCACGGCTAGAGCCTGAACCATACTCACTCCCTGCAATGATCGCCAATGGAGTATTTTCTTGCTGGTAGCGCATTGCAGCATCATAAATTGCTAACGTTTCCCCCGTTGGAATATGTTTGGTAAAACCACCTTCAATTCCCGGTACCATTTCATTACGAATACGAATATTGGCAAAGGTGCCTCGCATCATAACTTCATGGTTACCACGTCGAGAGCCATAGGAGTTAAAATCTTTCGGTTCTACCCCATGCTCACGCAAATAACGTCCAGCGGGACTATCAGCTTTAATATTTCCAGCAGGTGAAATATGGTCAGTTGTTACCGAATCACCTAAAATTGCCAAGATACTGGCTTGGTGAATATCGTTAATTGGTGCTGGCGTTTTTGTCATTCCTTTAAAGAAAGGAGGATGACGAATATAAGTAGAATCTGCCTGCCAAGTATACACTGGCGTATTTTGTGTTTTCAGTGATTTCCACGTCTCATCTCCTTCAAACACCGCAGAGTACTCTTTATGGAACATCTCTGTTTTCACTTTTTCAACAGCATCCGCAATTGCTTTACTGTCAGGCCAAATATCTTTTAAGTAAACAGGGTTACCCTGCTTATCTTTACCTAAAGGTTCTTTAGTAAGATCGATACTCATATTCCCTGACAATGCATAAGCAACCACCAGCGGAGGCGAAGCTAACCAGTTAGTTTTTACTAGAGGATGAATTCGACCTTCAAAGTTACGGTTACCTGATAATATCGCTGCAATAGTTAAATCATTGTCTTTAATTGCGCTTTCAATCGGTGCTAATAAAGGCCCAGAGTTACCAATACAAGTCGTGCAACCGTAACCCACAAGATTAAAACCTAACTCATCAAGATAAGGCGTTAATCCCGCTAAATTAAGGTAATCTGTGACCACTTTAGAGCCGGGAGCTAAAGAAGATTTTACCCAAGGTTTACGCTGTAATCCCTTTTCTACCGCATTTTTAGCCAGTAACCCCGCGGCCATTAAGACATTCGGGTTTGAAGTATTAGTACAAGATGTGATCGCTGCAATCACGACAGCACCATCAGTTAACTCAAATTCAGGGTAATCATCAATTTTTACTTGAGGAAACTGCGCCAGTGGTTTCTTATTGGTTTCAAGATCTACTGCCGCTTTAAATGCATTAGGAACACTTGCTAAATTCACTCTATCTTGAGGACGTTTAGGCCCAGCTAGGCTTGCTTCAACTGTTCCCATATCAAGGGATAATGTAGAGGTAAAGATAGGCTCATCACCAGCATGACGCCATAAACCTTGCTCTTTACTATAAGCTTCAACTAAAGCGATTTCTTGCTCTTCTCGCCCAGTTAAACGCAAATAATCAAGCGTAATATTGTCTATTGGGAAAAAGCCACATGTTGCTCCGTATTCTGGCGACATATTCGCTATCGTTGCTCGATCAGCTAAAGGTAATGAGGCTAAACCATCTCCGTAAAACTCAACAAATTTTCCTACTACACCATGGGCTCGTAACATTTGAGTGACAGTAAGTACAAGATCTGTTGCAGTAATACCTTCTCGTAGTTTGCCTGTCAGTTTAAAACCAACAACATCAGGAATAAGCATTGAAATAGGCTGACCTAACATTGCAGCTTCAGCTTCAATACCTCCAACTCCCCAGCCTAAAACACCAAGACCATTAATCATGGTGGTGTGAGAATCTGTTCCTACTAAGGTATCTGGATAAGCTACATAACGGCCATTTTTTTCTTCAGACCAGATAGCTTTACCTAAATACTCAAGGTTTACTTGATGGCAAATCCCTGTTCCTGGTGGCACAACACGAAAACGTTCAAACGATTGCTGCCCCCAACGCAAGAAAAGGTAACGTTCATAGTTACGTTCCATTTCTATTTCAACGTTTTCAGCAAATGCATTTTTACTTGCGTATTCATCAACCATCACAGAGTGATCAATAACTAAATCAACGGGCGATAATGGATTGACCTTTTCCACCTGTCCGCCTAATGATTTTACGGCTTCTCGCATTGCAGCTAAGTCAACAACAGCAGGTACACCTGTAAAGTCCTGCATTAAAACCCTTGCTGGTCGATAAGCTATTTCACGAGATGCATGGGCTGTTTTTTGCCAATCAACTAACGCCTTAATATCATCTTCAACAACCGTATCATTATCGAGATAACGTACTAAATTTTCTAACAGTACCTTCAGAGATTTAGGAAGACGGGTAATATCGCCTAATTGACGAGCAACTTCAGTAAGGCGGTAATACTCATATTCACGAGATCCAACTAAGAGCGTGGAATGGCTCTCTTTTTTCAAGTGTAACGACATAGCTCCTCCTTCTTATTTTTATACTGACAGCATGTTTAAACCATCAAAATAGGTAAGGTTATCTATTAAACATATCATATAACTCATAATTTCGCTTAAGGATCACACGATTTGTTAACGTAATGTTATGGCTGTCATGGTGTTAATAAATTTTAGTCTCAAGGTTTTCATCTAATTAGGATTTAATAACGGAGGTATAACTGTGAAAGGATAATATTTATGAATAATAAACAATCTGAGTTACTAAAGAATATAATAACTGCCGATCGTTACTTTGCTGAACCTATCAAACCTCCTTTTCCGCAAACTTTATCGATAAACTCATTACATTCTCAAAATCTAAAAGATACTGAAGGTCTGGTGCAATTTATCATCGCCTCACCAAAATTGTTTGAAGAATTCGAAATAGAAAAAATGTCACAACTTAAAAATATTCAAATTGGACTAATTTCTATCATAGCGAACCATCTGGCCGCATTAAAAAAAGAAGACAATGAAGCCTATTATCGTCCTGAACATTGGTTAGAGACGCTGAATCATCTTCCTCTTTTAGGGCACAATAAGGTGGAAACGAAAAAACTCCATAAACAGACATTTGATTTTTCTGTTGCTCAAGCTTTTATTCAGTTATTACTTGGTACAGCAATTAATGCCACTTCACCTGCTTTAGGTGAATTTATTGATTTTTTACGTACTCAAGGCCAAAAAATAGAAATTGGATTACGACAATCATTAGATAGTTATCAAACAATAACCATTGCAGGAGTGACCGAGATCCTTAATCATAATAACCACCTTATTTTTGTACCTAAGTTAAAAATCTTGAGCTTACGTTTTTCATATCAATCTGCAAAAATGCTTCTTGCTAGTTGTATTGGACGTAAATTTACGGTGTCCTTAGAGTACAGCACGATCACCTCTATCTTTGATGCTAACGCACTGGATGATCCGAAAATTAATCAACAATTTTATGATTTTTTAAATAAGTATCGTCAACTAAGCATTACAAAGTCAGACGCTTTCTTTAGTGGGGATTTTTATTTGAAATAAGTTATACGGAGTTAAGATTGATGATTACGCTTGAAGGCGGGAATTACCCGCCTTTCAGTATTACACTAATGGCAATTCAATATCTTTAAATAGCTCTTCAATTTCTTCATGTGTTCGCAATGTAACGGCTTGTTCAATTAAATTACGAGTTAAATGTGGAGCGAAACGCCACATAAAGTCATACATGTAACCACGTAAGAAACCACTACGGCGGAATGCAATTTTAGTGGTGCTATAGCTAAATTTATCTCGCATATCAATCGCCACTAAATCACTGTCTAGCACAGGATCAAACGCCATACTAGCAATTACACCAATACCTAAATGTAATCTTACATACGTTTTAATGACATCAGCATCTGTTGCAGTGAAAACAATTTTAGGTTTTAAACCTACTTTGCCAAAAGCATCATCGAGATCAGAACGCCCTGTAAAACCTTGGGTATAAGTCACGATGTCGTAACAAGAAAGCTCTTTCAGTGTGACTTCTCTTTTTTGTGCTAAAGGATGATCTTTAGGAACCACCACAATACGGTTCCAACGATAACAAGGTAGCATCACTAAATCGTTATAAAGATGCAGTGACTCTGTCGCAATAGCGAAATCACTTTTACCTCTGCAAACATCTTCAGCTATTTGTGTTGGTGAACCTTGATTCATATGTAATGAAACATCAGGGTAGCGCTCAATAAAGCCTTTTATCACAGGTGGCAATACATAACGAGCTTGAGTATGTGTTGTTGCAATAGACAGCGAACCTCTGTCTGGATAAGTATGTTCACCAGCTGCAGATCGAATGGCTTCTGTTTTCGACAATATTTCTCTAGACAGCCTAACAATCTCTTCACCTGCGGGTGTCACATGCGTTAAATGTTTACCACTACGAGAAAATATTTGTATACCTAATTCATCTTCTAACATGCGGATCTGCTTACTTATCCCCGGTTGAGATGTATACAAACGCTCTGCCGTGGTTGATACATTTAAATCGTTATTCACCACTTCAACGATATAACGCAACTGTTGTAATTTCATAGAGAGGCTATCCCTTCAACAAAAGACTTATTATTCCGTTATTCTATTTATATTCATATAACTAAAAGGAATAATAAAGATGTAATATATAACCACTATATCACTTATTTCATTTCGGTCTAACGTAATTAATAGGGTTATTTAGGTTTTGTTATATCGAATAGTTATAAGCTATAAATAAGTATAAAAAAAGCTGACTCGATGTCAGCTTTTATTTCAGAACAATAATGGCCTTAGATTATTTAATAACACCGCATGCCATTCTTGCACCACCACCGCCAAGTGCTTCTGGATTATCTGAATAGTTATCACCACCGACATGCACCATTATGGCTTTATCTTTCACTTGCTCAAGTTTAGTCAGTTTTGGCGCTAATACTGCGTAATCAGCAACGCCTTTATCATTAACAACCAATCCAGGTAAATCACCTAAGTGCCCTTCTTTATTATAAGGTCCCAAGTGAACACCGGTTTTTTCCGGATCTAAATGACCACCGGCTTTTAAAGCAGGAACAGGTTTACCCTCTTTCATATCTGGCTCACAAGAGCCATTAGCATGAATATGAAAACCATGCACACCAGGTGTTAATCCTGTCAATTTTGGCGTAAATAACAGTCCATAATCGGTTTCAGTGATGGTAACAACACCAATATCATTACCTGCACCTGTAGGAAGTGCTTCTTTTAACGTGACATCTAATGTGGCCGCACTCGCCACTGAGGTGAAGAGTAAACCAGAGAGTAACAAAGGCATCAGTTTCATAGTATCTCCGTCTTATTATTAGCAAAGTAAAATATCAGACAAATAGAAATTAACCACTTACACTGTTTCAATGTACATTAATTAGCATATCTTCTTCATGCAAAAAAAGCGACTAACTCTCATTAGTCGCTTTTTTATTTATCGAGTGATGCCAATATTATTTGGTTTTTTCAACCCATTTACCATCGACATAAAACGCAGACCAACCCGTTGCTTTGCCATCTTTTTCAGAAGAAACATATTGTTGTTTAGTTTTACGACTAAACCGCACAATAGTTGGATTTCCTTCTGGATCAGCCACAGGCGCTTCAGCTAAATAGCGCATTTTCTCTGCTAATCTGTCTTTAAAGCGAACCAATTCTTCTACTTTTGGTGCGCGCGTTTCTCTTGATTTAGGGAAGGTATTTGCGGCTAAGAATACACCCGCGGCACCATCACGTAAGACAAAATACGCATCAGATTTTTCACATGGTAACTCAGGAAGCGGTACAGGATCTTCCTTTGGTGGCGCAATTTCACCACTTTTTAAGATTTTACGGGTATTTTTACATTCATCATTAGTGCAACCCATGTATTTACCAAAACGCCCCATTTTCAGGTGCATTTCAGAGCCACATTTATCACACTCAATAACAGGCCCTTCGTAACCTTTTAAGCGGAATTCACCCTCTTCAACTTCATAACCATCACATGCAGGGTTATTACCACAAACATGTAATTTACGATGCGTGTCAATCAGGTAACTGTCCATTGCAGTACCACATTTCGGGCAACGGCGACGAGCTCGTAATGCGTTAGTTTCTGCATCTTCCCCTTCCAGAATATTCAATAATTCATCTTCAGGAATAAGGTTAATAGTCTGTTTACAACGTTCTTTGGGCGGTAATGCGTAACCTGAACATCCCAAGAATACCCCTGTTGTCGCCGTTCTAATTCCCATATGACGAGAACAAGTTGGGCACTCAATAGAAGTGATTACCATTGGATTTGGTCGCATTCCTCCTTCTTCTGGATCTTTTTCAGCAACTTCTAATTGCTGACTAAAATCAGTAAAGAATGCATCTAATACCGCTTTCCAATTTTCTTCGTTGTTTGCAACATGGTCGAGGTGATCTTCCATTTGCGCAGTGAAATCGTAATTCATTAAATCGCTAAAATTCTCTTCTAAGCGATCTGTGACAATTTCACCCATTTTTTCTGCATAAAAACGGCGGTTTTCAACTTTTACATAACCACGATCTTGAATAGTGGAAATAATAGACGCATAAGTTGAAGGACGGCCAATACCGCGTTTTTCTAATTCTTTAACTAAAGTCGCTTCGCTAAAACGTGCTGGTGGCTTAGTAAAGTGTTGAGTCGGTTCTAATTCAGCTAAAGCCAATTTCGCCCCTACATCAACAGCCGGCAACGTTTTATCTTCATCTTTATTACGCATTGCAGGCATCACTTTCGTCCAACCCGCAAAACGTAAAGTACGGCCTTTAGCACGTAATTTATAATCACCTGATTCGACAGTTAATGTCGTTGAATCATATTTTGCTGGTGTCATTTGACACGCCACAAATTGATTCCAAATTAGTTGATATAATCGTTTGGCATCGTTATCCATATCTTTTAAAGATTCTGCGATAACGTTGACATCCGAAGGACGAATAGCTTCGTGCGCTTCTTGCGAATTTTCTTTGCTCGAATAAACATTTGGTTCTTTCGGCAAATACTTAGCACCAAATTGCTCGCTAATATAATCACGCGCCATTTGAATTGCATCCTGACTTAAGTTAGTCGAGTCAGTACGCATATAGGTAATATAACCAGCTTCATAAAGGCGTTGAGCTAGCATCATTGTCTTTTTCACACCAAAACTTAAACGCGTACTGGCCGCTTGTTGTAAAGTTGATGTGATAAGTGGTGCGCTTGGCTTGCTTGATGTTGGTCTATCTTCACGATCTTTTACTGTGAAGGTTGCATTTTTTAATGCATTAACCGCAACCTGTGTTTCATCAGATGAAACTGGATTGAAGGCTTTATCATTATAATGCGTGACTTCCATACGCAATGGTTGTTCATCAGGTGTTAATAATGATGCGTGTAACTGCCAATATTCTTCAGGAACAAAGGCCTTAATTTCACGTTCACGCTCAACCAATAGACGAACAGCTACAGATTGCACTCGGCCCGCAGATAATCCACGAGCGACTTTTTTCCAAAGTAAAGGTGAAACCATATAGCCCACAACACGATCCATAAAACGACGTGCTTGTTGCGCGTTAACGCGGTCTATATTTAACTCACCTGGAGTTTGAAAAGCTTGTGTAATGGCATTTTTCGTGATTTCGTTAAAAACCACTCGACTAAATCTTTCATCATCACCGCCGATAACTTCGCGTAAATGCCACGCGATAGCTTCTCCTTCGCGGTCAAGGTCCGTTGCGAGATAGACATGATCAGCTTTATCAGCCAATGCTTTTAGTTCAGCCACAACCTTTTCTTTGCCGGGTAGAATTTGATAGTTCGCATTCCACCCATTATAAGGATCGATTCCCATACGGCTGACTAAGGCTGATTTCTCATCCTTTTTAACTTTTTTCACGCCTTTCGTGGCGGATGAGTTTTCGCTCTTCTGGCTGCCAGAACCACTCTTGGGCAAATCACGAATGTGACCCACGCTAGATTTAACTACGTAGTCATTGCCAAGATATTTATTGATCGTTTTGGCTTTTGCCGGGGACTCCACGATTACAAGAGCTTTACCCATAATTACCTTTACCTAATTAAACTTTGTTATGACGGTATTGTTTAATACCCTCAACTAAAAAAATGTTTAAAATCTCTTTTTTATATTGCGTTAGTTTTGCAATATATCAACCTGTTTTTATTCAAAGCTTTTGTTTGAGCTCAAAACTCATTACTTTTTTTGAGGTATTTTAATCACCTCACTGCTTTGATCGGGCAACGGGCAAATTATATTTGCTACATATAGCGTAGCTAAGCTTTTAAAAATGCCACACTCTACCTGATAAAAAGTGAGGCGCAACAAATTATTTTTCTAAGGAGCACAGATTATGTCAACACAAACTACACCTATTACAACAGAGATGCTACTTGAAAAAGCGAATAAAATCATATGCGAACATGAAGATTATTTACAAGGTATGCATGCAGATTCTGTTGAACAAAAAGGTAATGTCCTCGTATTTAAAGGTGAATTTTTTTTAGATGAGCAAGGTTTACCTACGGCAAAAAGCACTGCGGCTTTTAATATGTTTAAGCATTTAGCACATGTGCTATCAGATAAGTATCATTTAGAATAATCGCCATTAGGATTATTTCACACTTAATCTCACTATCGAGAAAGAGAAGTTACTTGCCAGTTATTGTTTTTCCAATAAAAATAACTGGCATAAAAAATCACATTTAAAGAATAAAAATGCAAAAACAGAGGGCTATTTATTATTCTCCTATATTTAGGATTACACTCACCTATTAATACAATCAGTAATATCAATTATTTTTATTTTGTTTTTACCGCTATATTGATACTTCCTAGAAAGAGGAAATATTTACCCTGTTGTTGTTAAGCAATATCAATTATTTCTTTGATTGCCAGTGAATACTTCACTGGCTTTTTTTTGCCTTACAGCAATACGATTTGCCAATAAAGCATCAAAATATCTGTTTGAAAAATTCAAGAAGTATTGATGAACAAGAAGGGAAAATGACAGCGATACCAAGCTTTAGGTTTTAAATTCTCGGTATCGCTAATAAAGCTTAATTTTGTGTACTCAGGTGGGTTATAGCAATGGTTTCTTGCTTCTTTGAACCCAGCGCATCATCAATTTATCAACGCTTTCCATTGCACCACTTGTAACACGTTCAACCATTTTCTTTTTAAGAATATATCGAACAGAAAAGACTTCATAGTCGTTAATGTGATTAATTAACCAATCATCACTCACACCAACTTCATCAATTAAGCCTTTATTCAATGCTTCTGTGCCATACCAATATTCTCCAGTAGCGACACTATCAATATCAAGTTGAGGGCGATATTTATGTACAAAAGCTTTAAATAACAGGTGTGTTTCATTTAAATCTTGTTTAAATTTCTCACGACCTTCTTCTGTGTTTTCACCCAATAAAGTTAATGTACGTTTATATTCACCAGCAGTATGTAACTCAACATCAATGTCGTTTTTCTTAAGCAATCGGTGAATGTTAGGGATTTGAGCAACGACACCAATTGAGCCAATAATCGCAAAAGGTGCTGCGACGATTTTATCAGCCACACAAGCCATCATATACCCACCACTTGCAGCGACTTTATCGACAACTGCAGTAAGTTTAATACCTTTTTCTTTTAAACGTGTTAATTGCGCGGCTGCTAGTCCATATCCGTGAACCATGCCACCAGGGCTTTCTAAACGGAGTAAAACTTCATCACCAGTTTGGGCAACAGAAAGGATGGCACTGATCTCTTCACGTAATGCACCCACTTCATGAGCATCCATACTACCGTTGAAATCAAGAACATATAAACAAGGTTTTACAACGCCTTTCTTACCTTCTTTCGCATTGTTTTTACTTTGTTTATTTTCTTTTTTCTGCTGTTTTTTAAACGCTTTGTACCAGACCTTTAATTCAGCATCGTCCATTCTCGCTTGTTGCATTACTCGCTGTTTTTCTTCATAAGCTTCAGCAAGATCTGTCACTTTTAACGTGCCTTTTCGATTTTGCTTCTTATTTCCAATAACGATAAAAAACAACACAATAGCGATAATAGCCACGACAACTGTGGCAATCTCTGCTAAAAACAGTCCATATTGTAAAATATACTCCACAAAGACCTCTTTTTAAGGTTAATAACACTGACTAAAACCAATATGCCTAGTTTAACGAAATTCTGCTTTAGCGCTAGTCACAAAGGCATAATTATGGGTAACACCATAAAAAAGTCAGCTATAAATTGTAAACAAAAAACTAGACTAAACTGGTCGCTAGACAAATAAGACGTTACACTTTATTTACTTTTTACTAGACAGGATATCAATATGTTGCAATATCAACCGGATCATAGCGTGCTAAAAGATAAAATTATTCTAGTAACTGGTGCTGGTGATGGCATAGGAAAAGAAGCCGCACTAACTTATGCGCAATATGGCGCAACACTTATCTTATTAGGCCGTACTTTATCAAAACTTGAAGATGTTCAAGAAGAAATCATTACATCAGGTGGACAACAACCCATGTTGTATCCCCTTGATTTACTTACAGCAACGGAAAACGATTTTCAGCAATTTGCTGATACACTTGTTAAACGCTTTCCTCACCTTGATGGTGTGCTACAAAATGCAGGTCTGCTAGGTGTTGTTGAACCTATCATTAATCAACCAAGTAACCTTTGGCATGATGTTATGCAAGTTAATGTCAATGCGACATTCATGCTGACCAAAGCACTGCTACCTTTAATGCTAAAAGCCCCTCATGCAAGTCTTATTCTCACCACATCCAGCGTGGGTCGCCAAGGTCGTTACGGTTGGGGTGCTTATTCTGTTTCCAAATTCGCAACAGAAGGCTTTATGCAGGTACTCAATGAAGAATATAACGACAGCACCTTACGAATTAACTGCATTAATCCTGGTGGCACTCGTACCGCAATGAGAGCCAGTGCATTTCCTGATGAAAATGCACAAAAGCTAAAAACACCTAAAGACTTGATGCCGTTATATCTCTACCTGATGAGTGATGACAGCATTGATGTGAAAGGACAATCTTTAGATGCCCAACCAGGCCGTAAAGCAGGCCCTGCTGAATAATGTAAATTCGAGGTCAAAAATGAATGATGCACAACACCAAAAACGCCAACAACGCTTAAAAGAGAAAGTAGATACCCGAATTGAGCAAGCTCAACGAGAACAAGGTATTTTGATGATCTTTACAGGTAATGGTAAAGGTAAAACGACAGCAGCAATGGGTACAGCAACACGTGCTGTTGGTCATCAAAAAAAGGTCGGTGTTGTGCAGTTTATTAAAGGAACATGGGAAAACGGTGAACGTAATTTATTAGAGCAATTTGGTGTGCCTTTTTATGTCATGGAGACAGGCTTTACTTGGGAAACTCAAGATAAAAGTGCCGATACAACGGCTTGTTTAAATACATGGCAATATGCACTCAAACTGCTTAACAACCCAGAGTATGATTTAGTTATCCTTGATGAAATAACTTATATGATTAGCTTTAACTATTTACCATTAGATGAGGTTATTTCAGCGATTAGCTCTCGCCCTGCACACCAAAACGTTATTATTACAGGAAGAGGCTGCCATAGAAAATTAATTGAGTTAGCTGATACAGTGACAGAAATGCGGCCTATCAAACATGCTTTTGATAGTGGGATAAAAGCACAAAAAGGTATAGATTGGTAATAATTACCTATTGTCTTTTTAATCACATAAAAAGTGAATAATTATTTATATTAAAGCAGGCTCACTTAATATACCTGCACCAAATATACGTCCTGTTTCATTTATCAGTTTGAAATAAGCCTCTTTATCATCAAATATATCATTTCGTATCTGCTGACTATAAACTATAGCCATTGCCATTACATGAAAATGATATTGATTATAGTAATTTATCTTTTCACTTGGATCACGAGAAGCTAAATAGGAATTGGTTATTTTATAAATATTTTTAGCTTCTTTAAGCATCTCACTATTATTAAACGTAATATTACTTATTGTCGGTATAAAATCATCTGTCCGCGTGTTCTCATTATTTATCCAGTTATATTTATTTTGCTCCTTATGCGCTTCTAATAAAGATGCTTCAGAATAAACATGAATGTCATATGGTTTTTTTGATAAAAAATCTTGAAATTCGGATTGGGAAAAACACTTAGTTAATACATTTCCCATTCTCTTATTATCCCAATCAGATAAATACGTTGTAATAGGTTTATTTAAAGGAATTTCACACTGAAAGATATTATTATCAATGAATGTGGCATCAGAGCTATTAATAGCCCCACTCACAAGCTGTCCATCAATCCAAATGGAACGAGTTGTTAAGTATAAGTGTTCGTCATTTTCTTTAGGTGAAAAAGCAGAGGTAAAACTATAGTAAATATCCCTAGATGGATTAATTATCCCCCCATGATTACCAGGATAAATCATAAAAATTTTCTTTTCTCCATCAGCATCAACTAATACATGTTTTCCATTCTCTAATTTTATTTCTTTTACTTCACCTGTATTAAGCCAAAAAGAATTTTCATCAATTTGAAAGACTAACGGTACGGTTTTATTGTTACTGATATAAAACACGCCAGATTGTGAGTTTGAGTTAGCTGCTGGCTCACAACCCGTAGTAAGAGTAGTCGCACATAATATTGTTGTTAAATAAAAAAAACGATGCATATATCGCGTATACCTTATTGTAAAATATACAAACAAAATATTATTTTAATAAAAATGACATCTTATCTTATTAATCTATGCATCATAGTTTTATTTATAGAAAAAAGAAAGCCATCAAAAAAGAGGCACCCAATGTTTATTGGCTGCCTCTTAATGAAAAATGATATTTTAATTTAAAATAATAAATAATTATTCGAAAACTACTTATTATTTCCAGCTGATTGACGACGACTTGACGCTCTTTTTGCAGGTGATGTAGAGGTGCGAGCTGATATTTTAGTATGACGCTTAACCGCACGACGAATTTGATTTGCTTTAATTCGACGTTGGTCTTTTTCTACCGCTACTTTTGTTACTGTTTCATCATTTAACTCAACCAGTTGACGCAAGTAGTTAATCTGCTCTAACCCAAGCTCTACCCAGCCACCGCGTGGTAGACCTTTAGGTAAATCAATATCACCATAGCGAACACGAATAAGACGACTTACTTGAACACCAACCGCTTCCCACATACGGCGAACTTCACGGTTACGGCCTTCTGTCAGTGAAACGTTGTACCATTGGTTAATCCCTTCACCACCACGATAAGAAACAGAGCGGAATGACGCTGGGCCATCTTCTAATTGCACACCACGAGTTAATTGACGAATTTTAGCATCATCAATTTCACCGAAAACACGAACCGCATATTCACGTTCCACTTCTCGGCTTGGGTGCATTAAACGGTTAGCTAATTCACCATCTGTTGTAAATAGCAATAATCCACTGGTATTCACATCAAGACGACCAACAGCGATCCAGCGAGCACTGTTAAGACGTGGAAGACGTTGGAAAACGGTAGGACGGCCTTGTGGATCACTACGAGTACACAGTTCACCTTCAGGTTTGTAATACGCTAACACTCGACAAACATCTTTTTGGGCTTCGCGAATATTTAAAATACGACCATCTAAGCGGATTTTTGCTGTTGTGGTGACATCAATACGATCACCTAATTTTGCTTTTGTACCATCAATGCTGATACGTCCTTCTTGAAGGTAACCTTCAATCTCACGACGAGAGCCGTGACCAGAACGAGCAAGGATTTTTTGTAATTTTTCAGTACGTTGCGATTTATCGCTCATGAAACAACCTCATGTGTCGCCTTCACAGGCGTCATAAAAATAGAATTAATTTTTAAAAATCAATTAAGTAAAAAATAACCCATGTTTATTAAACTCACTAATAAACACAGGTTTATTGATTCAATAGTGAACAATGTTGATGATTTTCACATCAACATTGTGATAAATAGTTTCGATAAAATAGCATGACGGTTTTAACTGCTTCTTTTGTATGCATATTAACGCATCAACGAAAACGCTCATTGACATAATCGATGTTAAAAACAAGCACCGTGATTTTTATCGCAATGTATAAATTTAACACAAGCAATAAATCCCTTCACCTTTTATCTCTTTATCTCACGATAAATTTCTTCACTATGCATCTATCGAATCGATATTTAGTTTAATCGACCAAATCATTTACTGAAATGGAGTAATATCTCCGGTACCTTCTCGGATTATCACTGGGCTATCTTCTGTTAAATCAATTACTGTTGTAGGTTTTTGACCTAAATAGCCACCATGGATCACTAAATCAACTTGTTTGCTTAATAAATCGTTGATTTCTTCAGGATCAGACTCGGCAAAATCATTACCCGGTAAGATCAGGCTAGTTGACATCAATGGCTCACCAATATTTTCTAACAATGCTAATGCAATAGGGTTAGAAGGAACACGCAAGCCAATCGTTTTACGTTTATCATTCATCAAACGCTTTGGTACATCTTTAGTCGCTTTTAAGATAAAGGTGTAATTACCTGGGGTATTATTTTTTATTAAACGAAATACCACGTTATCAACATAAGCGTAATTAGCGATTTCTGACAGATCACGACACATCAGTGTGAAATTATGGTTTTTATCTAATTGACGAATACGACAAATCCGCGTCATTGCATCTTTGTTTTCTAAACAACAGCCAATAGCATAGCCAGAATCTGTTGGATAAATCACCACTCCGCCTTTGCGTAAAATATCAGCACTTTGTTCAATTAAACGAGCCTGCGGATTATCAGGGTGAATATAAAAAAGTTGGCTCATACATCCCTCAACGAATTTCTGATGTTACTCCTGCCATAGCGACCAAACTGGTTCAACGCCACCGGGTAACCATAAATTACGCCCCAACTCTATCCACGAGCAAGGACGATGAAAATCAGAACCTAACGAAGCTTTTAACTCATAAGATTGAGCTAATGCCGCGTGTTGTTCCCGTTCTTGTGGTGGTTGTTGGCATTGTGCCACTTCGATTGCATCACCACCTTGTTGTTTAAAATAAAGTGTTAATCGTTTTAACCATTTAGAAGATAGACCATATCGACCCGGATGTGCTAACACTGCAACACCACCAGCAGCATGAATTGCCGTGACCGCGTCACCTATTGAGCACCATTGCGGGGGTACATAGCCTGTTTTTCCTTTCGCTAAATAACGTTTAAATACTTTATTAACTGAGGCAACATGTCCGTCATTCACTAAAAATCGGGCAAAGTGCCCTCTTGTTACTTGCCCACCATGCGCTAGCGCTTTAGCGCCTTCAAAAGCATTGGCAATACCTGCTTTTTCTAATCGTTCACCTATCATTATCGCACGTGTTTCACGACATTGGCTTTGTGATGAAAGGAGCGATTTCATTGCGTTATGGTCTATATCCATATTTAATCCAACAATATGGATTTCTATATTCTCCCACAAAGTCGATATTTCGACACCTGATATCAGAGTAAGAGGCAGATTTTTTTCTGCAATATAATGCTTAGCAGGTGTAATTGCCGCTGTTGTATCGTGATCCGTAATCGCTAAAACATTAATTTGACGCTCTATCGCTCTATCAACCAGTTCTTCTGGTGAAAGCTCGCCATCTGACGCGGTAGTGTGGCTGTGTAAATCATAAATCACTCTTAAATCAGATAGCCCTTCAGTCATCACGTCTCCCTTTTCACCTTAGCAAGATAATAATTTTTAAAGAGTATGCCATAAAGTACTTGACGAACCTAACGCAATCCAGTTTACTAGTACGCAACACGAGCTAGTTCACTTTCTGTTTATTTGTCGTTAGCTGTAAGGAGATCTTATGAATATCAATCAACATCTTATCGCTCTTTGGTGGCGCAACACTCTTTTATGGGCGGTTTGATCTCCTGCTTAACGTCAGTGATATCTAAAACCCGCCTACGCGGGTTTTTTTATGCTTTAAAAACAGTAAATAAAGAAAATAATATAGAGCGATAACAATGAATACATCACTTGCATTTTCATTTAATACCAAGGCAACGCCACTGCCTTATCACAGCGAACCAGCTTTGCTTTTCAATACATTATGTGAAAATCAACATTACACATTATTGCTAGAATCCGCACAAATCGACACTAAAGCAAACCTAAAAAGCTTATTAATTGTTGATAGTGCATTACGCATCAGTGCAGTAAAAAATCAAGTCACTATTGATGTACTAAGTGTTAATGGACAAGCGTTATTGCCCGCATTAAAAATCGCACTAAAAGAAAAAGCTAATTTAACGTCAGAGAGCGACAAACAGTGTGTTTTTACTTTTGCTACACCTTCACAAGAGACCGATGAAGAAAGCAAATTAAAATCAGCTAGCGTATTTGATGCGTTGCGTTTCTTTCTTGTTAATAAAGACATTAAAGATGCAAACTTTATCTTTGTTGGTGGCTTATTTGCGTATGACTTAGTCTGCGGGTTTGAATCTATTCCTGAATTAGAAAGTGATTTTTCTTGCCCTGATTATTGCTTTTATTTAGCCGAACAATTAATCGTGATCGACCATCAAAATAAAGATAGTCAGTTGGTTTCCATTGCATTTACTGATGATAAAACAGAATGCCAACGTCTCGCTTTACGACAAACTGAATTAATTTCACTGGCTAAACAACCATTAAAACACCCTATTCGCCACGCTTTAACAGCGAAAGGTTCAACAATACACACCAATATGGACGATAAAGGCTATGGTGATATCGTTGAGGCAATGAAAACCTATATTCGTCGTGGTGATATTTTCCAAGTCGTACCATCACGTCGTTTTCAAGTAGCTTGCCCTTCACCACTTGCCGCATATCAAGTGTTGAAACAGAAAAACCCAAGCCCGTATCTGTTTTATATGCAAGATGCTCTATTCACTGTTTTTGGTGCATCCCCAGAAAGCGCACTGAAATATCAAACCAGTGATCGCCAAATTGAAATCTACCCAATTGCAGGAACTCGTCCTAGAGGACGCAATGCTGATGGTTCAATTAATGCAGATTTAGACAGTCGCATTGAGCTAGAAATGCGTACTGACACCAAAGAACTTTCAGAGCATTTAATGTTAGTTGATTTGGCGCGTAATGATTTAGCACGTATTTGCCAAGCAGGCAGCCGCTATGTTGCAGAGCTAACAAAAGTTGATCGTTACGCTTTTGTAATGCACTTAGTATCTAGAGTAGTTGGAAAATTACGTGATGACTTAGATATTTTCCATGCTTACCAAGCATGTATGAATATGGGAACACTATCAGGTGCCCCTAAAGTCAGTGCTATGCAATTAATTGCTCGTTATGAAAAAACAAAACGTGGTAGCTATGGTGGAGCCATTGGTTATTTTACTGGTGCCGGTGATTTTGATACTTGCATAGTTATTCGCTCTGCTTATGTTGAAAATAATATTGCCACTATTCAAGTCGGAGCCGGAATTGTGCTCGACTCAGATCCCAAAATGGAAGCGGAAGAAACCCGCAATAAATCACAAGCTGTAATCAATGCCATTTTACAAGCTCATACAGAAATACAAATACAGGAGGCTTGCTAATGGCAACGATCTTACTTCTCGATAACATCGACTCTTTTACTTATAACCTTGTCGATCAATTACGTAGCCTTGGCAATAACGTTGTCATTTATCGCAATAGCGTCACTGCTGATTTTATTGAACAAAAACTATGCGAACTCGATAACCCGATTTTACTGTTATCCCCAGGGCCAGGTGCACCTTCACAAGCAGGCTGTATGCCTGAATTGTTGAAACGTGTACTAGGTACATTACCTGTTGTTGGTATCTGTTTAGGTCATCAAGCCATCATTGAAGCTTACGGTGGCAAAGTTTCTTCATGTGGAGAGATCTTACACGGTAAAGCGACATTGGCTGAACATGATAACAGCGAAATGTTTGTGAATTTACCTAATCCTTTACCCGTTGCTCGTTATCATTCGCTTTCAGGAGAACACGTTCCAGAACAACTTATTATTAATGCTTGGTGCGATAACACTGTTATGGCGGTGCGTCACCGTCAACATAAAACTTGTGGTTTTCAGTTTCACCCAGAATCAATTTTAACCACCAAAGGCGCACAACTCTTAGAACAAACAATCGCATGGGCATTAACTCCTAAAGGAGACGAATAAAATGGAAACTATCTTCAACAAATTATTTAGCGCACAACAGTTAACATTAGAAGAAAGCCAAACCCTGTTTAGCGCGATTATCCGTGGTGAATTAACAGAATCACAATTAGCCGCTGTATTAATTAGCATGAAAATGCGTGGTGAACATCCACAAGAAATTGCTGGTGCTGTACGAGCATTACTTGAAAATGCACTGCCATTTCCTCGTCCTGATTACACCTTTTGCGATATTGTTGGCACTGGTGGCGACGGCGCGAACAGCATCAATATCTCAACAGCTAGCGCATTCGTAGCGGCAGAAGTCGGTATCAAAGTGGCGAAACACGGTAATCGTAGCGTATCTAGTCGCTCAGGCTCATCAGACTTACTCGCTGCTTTTGGTATTCCATTAGACAGAAGTGCGGATGATGCACGTCAATTATTAGATGAAGTGGGACTTTGCTTTTTATTCGCACCGCAGTATCACAGTGGTTTTCGTTTTGCAGCCCCAGTGCGCCAACAACTAAAAACACGCACCTTATTTAACGTATTAGGTCCCTTGATTAATCCAGCTCGCCCACCATTGGCATTAATTGGTGTTTATAGCCCTGAGTTATTAATGCCTATTGCAGACACGCTAAAAGTATTGGGTTATGAACGCGCTGCTGTGGTACACAGTGGTGGTATGGATGAAGTGTCGTTACATGCACCGACTCAAGTCGCTGAATTACGTAATGGTGAAATTACACGTTATGAACTCACACCAAGTGATTTTGGTCTTCGTCCTTGTTCAATGGCCGATTTAGAAGGTGGTACACCTGAAGTTAACCGCCAATTATTGGCAAGCTTACTGCAAGGTGAAGGAAAAAGAGCACATACCGAATCTGTCGCAGCTAATGTCGCTTTATTAATGCGTTTACATGGGCAAGAAGATTTAAAAATGAATACTGAAGTTGCTATGCACACCATTTATAGCGGTAAAGCAATAAATCGTGTCACCGCATTAGCAGCAAGAGGATAAAAACATGACTGTATTAAACGCCATTGTAAAAGATAAAGCAGAATATCTGATTGCACGTAAAGCAAGCCAACCATTATCAGAATTTGTGCATCAAATAGTGCCATCAACACGCTCGTTTTATCAGGCATTAACTCAACCTAATACTGTTTTTATTTTAGAGTGTAAAAAAGCATCGCCCTCAAAAGGATTAATTCGTGCTGATTTTGATCCCGCTACAATTGCAAAAATTTATCAGCCTTATGCTGCGGCAATTTCGGTATTAACTGATGAAAAGTATTTTCAAGGAAACTTTGATTATTTACGTCAAGTCAGCCAAGCCGTACATCAGCCCGTTTTGTGCAAAGATTTTATTATTGATGATTACCAAATCTATTTAGCACGTTTTTATCAAGCAGATGCGATTTTATTAATGCTCTCTGTCTTAGACGATGAACAATATCGCGCGCTATCAACGGTTGCTCATCAATTAAATATGGGTGTATTGACCGAAGTCAGCACAGAAGAAGAGCGTCAACGAGCAATTAAGCTTAATGCCAAAGTTATTGGTATTAATAATCGCGACTTGCGTGATCTCTCTATTGATTTAGCACGTACTCCGCAATTAAGCCAAGGTTTACCTGAAGATACCATCGTGATCAGCGAGTCAGGTATTCATACCCATCAACAGGTCCAAGAGTTAAGCCAATATGCTAATGGTTTTTTGGTAGGTAGTGCCTTAATGTCACAAGAAAATATTGACCAAGCAGTAAGAGCACTCGTTTTGGGAAAGCATAAAGTGTGCGGGTTAACTCGTACACAAGATGTAAAAGCGGTTTATCAAGCCGGTGCTTATTATGCGGGATTGATTTTCGCAGAGAAATCCCCGCGCAAAGTGACATTGTCACAAGCCCAAGAGCTGATAACACAAGCTCCCTTAGCATTTGTAGGTGTTTTTCAAAACCAGCCCATTGCACTTATTTGTGACTATGCTGAAAAACTTAATTTATCTGCCATTCAATTACATGGGCAAGAAGATGCTCAGTTTATTGAGCAACTTAGACAAAAAATTCAGCCTAGCTGTGAGATTTGGCAAGCAATAAACATGGCAATCCACAGTGATATTCCTCCTGTTTTACACGTTAATAAATATGTACTTGATAACGGCACAGGCGGTACAGGAACAACGTTTAATTGGCAAAAAATTCCAAACACAATACGTGAAAAAGCATTACTTGCAGGCGGTCTTAATAGTGAAAACTGTTTGGATGCAGTTAAAACAGGCTGTATCGGGCTTGATTTTAACTCAGGAGTAGAATCAGCTCCTGGCATAAAAGATGCACAACGTCTGGATCAAGTATTTGCACAATTACAGCGAAACTAAATTTCATAAAGATAAAATTTTAAACAGGATGACATCACAATGAGAAAACTTAACCCCTACTTTGGCGAATTTGGTGGCCAATATGTACCTGAAATCTTAATTCCTGCATTGGATCAACTCGAACAAGCTTTTATTGATGCACAAAACGATCCGTCATTTCAGCAAGAATTCCAAGATTTATTAAAAAATTATGCAGGTAGACCAACAGCATTAACCCTTTGCCGTAATTTAACAGAAGGCACGCGAACTCGTTTATATCTAAAACGTGAAGATTTACTGCATGGTGGCGCTCATAAAACTAACCAAGTATTAGGTCAAGCATTACTGGCAAAACGTATGGGGAAAACCGAAATAATTGCGGAAACGGGTGCTGGTCAACATGGTGTTGCAACTGCTTTGGCCTGCGCACTACTTAATATGAAATGTCGTATCTATATGGGTGCAAAAGATGTTGAACGTCAATCACCTAACGTCTTTCGTATGCGCTTAATGGGTGCTGAGGTTATTCCTGTTCATAGTGGCTCATCTACCCTAAAAGATGCCTGTAATGAAGCATTACGCGACTGGTCTGGTTGTTACGATCGCGCTCACTATTTACTAGGAACCGCAGCAGGCCCCCATCCTTACCCAACAATTGTACGCGAATTCCAACGTATGATTGGTGATGAAGCTAAAGCACAGATCCTAGAGCGTGAAGGCCGTCTACCCGATGCAGCTATTGCCTGTATTGGTGGTGGTTCAAATGCTATCGGGTTATTTGCTTCATTTATTCCTGAAACGTCAGTACAGCTAATTGGTGTTGAACCTGCAGGTAAAGGCATTGAAACGGGTGAACATGGCGCACCACTAAAACATGGTAAATTAGGGATCTATTTTGGGATGAAATCCCCTATTATGCAGACAGATGAAGGACAAATTGAAGAATCTTATTCAATTTCAGCAGGTCTTGACTTCCCATCTGTCGGGCCTCAGCACGCACATCTAAATAGCATTGGTCGTGCTGATTATGTTTCTGTTACAGATGATGAAGCCATAGAAGCATTTAAAGCACTCTCACGCCGAGAAGGTATTATTCCAGCATTAGAATCCTCTCATGCTCTAGCTTACGCACTTAAATTAATTGCTCAAAATCCTGATAAAGAGCAATTACTGATTGTGAACTTATCAGGCCGTGGCGATAAAGACATTTTTACTGTAAACGATATTTTAGCAGCAAGAGGAGAAATCTAATGAGCCGTTATCAAAACTGCTTTGATGCATTAGCACAAAAACAACAAGGTGCATTTGTTCCCTTTGTAACATTAGGTGATCCTTCTCCTGAGCTATCACTACAAATTATTGATGCGTTAATTGAAGGTGGTGCAGATGCTTTAGAGATTGGTATTCCTTTTTCAGATCCTCTTGCAGATGGTCCTACTATTCAAGGCGCTAATTTACGTGCTCTCAATGTTGGCGTAACCCCCACTGATTGCTTTGCGCTATTAACCAATGTACGTAAAAAACATCCTAATATTCCTATTGGTCTATTAGTTTATGCCAACCTTGTTTTTAGTAATGGGATTGATAATTTTTATGGTAAATGCCAACAAGCTAGTGTCGATTCTGTCTTAATTGGTGATGTGCCCTTACGTGAATCAAAAGAGTTCCGAGAAGCAGCCCAGCGAGTGAATATCGATCCTATCTTTATTTGCCCGCCTAATGCTGATGATGAGCTTTTACAAGAATTAGCCATCTCAGGTAAAGGCTATACCTATTTACTCTCAAGAGCTGGCGTAACAGGAACAGATAAACGTGCTGAACAATCGCTAACACACCTTACTGACAAATTAAAAACTTATAATGCACCACCTGCATTACAAGGATTTGGTATTTCAGAGCCAAAACAAGTCAAAGAGGCTATTGCAAATGGTGCCGCAGGTGCTATTTCAGGATCAGCCGTTGTACAAATTATTGAGAAAAATCTTCATCAACCTGAAGTGATGCTTAAAGCGCTTACTCAATTTGTCAAAGAAATGAAAGCGGCTACACTCGCATAACTATCGTAATCAATCCGCTTTAGGAGAATAGTTTGCTATTTTTCTAAGCGGATTACTCTTAACTCATCATTTATTGACTCTCGCTTTTGAAAGCCCGTTTTTGGGCTTAGTCTGCATGAAATGGCGCAATCCCTCTTCTTTCTCCAGTTAAAGTAACACAATTAATACCTATAAAAATTTGGCAATATTTTATTTTTTGCACATACTTTATAAAGTGCTTTATGTTTTCTTTTCAGAAATACTCAATCAATTACGCAATGTATAAGGAGTTTGATAATGAAACTATGGGCAAAAATCTCTGCTGTCATGGCGGCATTACTGATGGCATTTACGTTGTCTGCATGTTCTCCAACTGCAACGTCAGAAGGTACTGGGGGTTATTTTGATGACTCCGTGATCACCACCAAAGTTAAAACAGCACTAATCGGTGAAAAAAATCTTAATTCAACACAAATTAGCGTTGAAACTTTTAAAGGTAAAGTTCAATTAAGTGGTTTCGTTTCTTCTCAAGCGGATGCTAATCGTGCCATTGAAACAACACGCAAAGTTACAGGCGTAAAAGGCGTTATCAACTCTATGGTTGTTCGCTGATCCCTTTTTTATTCTAGTCTTTCTTTAGCTTTACGTTTAGACCACCTCGGTGGTCTTTTTTCGTTTATAAGTTTATGTTTATTTGTAGCGATTATCATAATTCAGATCAAATTTTGCAAAAAACTAAAATCAATCAAAAATAGCCTGCTTTTGTCGAGCTTTAAAAACAGCTCATAAAAAGAGCAAAACAAAAGAATTACTAATCATTTTGCGTTCAAAAACCAACCGCTTTGTTATTATCAGTGTGAGACCTTGTTAATCCTTTTTATTTCTCTATAGATTTTATCTATCCATTGATAGATAACGCACTTTTACTAAAATTAAATATAAAGATGCATTTTAAATACACCTATATAATACCCAGTTTTATCAATTACGATGCTATTTATTATTAATAAATAGAAATAAATAATTTTTAATTTATTTATAGCCGAGCATTAAGGTGCATATTAAATACAACTTATAAGATATTTAAATATAAAATGTTCCATTTTAAATACACCTTTATTTATTTAACACTATTTAAAAATGACTCTTATTTTAAGTATTAACAATAAAATGGTATCTTTTGATAATCTAAAAATGAGTGTTGTCTTGTAAATTTAAAACATAAAAAAAGCGAAGATAAACTTCGCTTTTTCATTATGAGATATTCTTTTAAAGAAAGAATAATTAGAAACGGTAGCCCACACCAAACATAAATACAAATGGGTCTAAACGTGTACTGATTGATTGTCTATCATCACCCGCTTTAAATTTAACATCCGTTTCGATGTTCATCCACCAAACAGACGCATTCAACATCCAGTTTTTATCGAGGTTATAATCTAAGCCAGCTTGTGCTGCAAAGCCCCATGAATCCTTGAGGTCTAAGTCAGATAAACCAGCACCTTTACCCGCTGAATTGAATTTTTCATCAAAGAAAGTAGTAAAGTTAAGACCTGCACCTAAATAAGGACGTAATTTATCTTCACCATTACCAAAGTAATATTGTGCCATTAATGTTGGTGGTAAATGTTTAACTGTCGCAATTTCACCAAAGTTTGTTAATGATACTTTGTGCTCAAAAGGAGTCGCTGCTAATAATTCAACACCAATATTATCAGTGATCATATACCCGAAAGTTAAACCTAATTGGGTATTATTATTAGCTTCAAAATGACCAATATCTAATACATTATCAGAGCCTGCATTAGGACGAACAGTTGCAGTACCTGCACGGAATAAGAAATCACCCGCTTGGTGAGCGAAAGAAATAGAAGGCGCAAGAGTTGCAGCCGCTAAAATAAGCGCAGAAAGTTTTTTCATTATTTAACCCATTCCTGTAATAAGTAAAATCTCCGCTAAAAATATAACCATTTATTGATAATTATGATCTAATACCGATCACAACTTTGGAATTATTTTTGCAGAAAGTGTTATTTCTCTTTTTATTATTTATCAATATGATTATTTATAATTGATCCACATCAAATTACCCATTAATACAATTTTTTCTTATAATTAAATTTATTATTAGTAATATTTTTTGAATAAAAAACATCCTAAAAAGACACATTTAAAAATAAGGTTATTTTTATGTTAAAATAATGTTTAGTTTAATTTAAATAATGAGTGTGCAGTGACTATCAAGATCAAGAAATAAGCTTAATAAGCGGTTTGATAGAAAATATCCCTTTTTGCTGTTGTAAAAGGTACAATAGCGCGCATTGACACAGTCTATTTTTATAGGAGCAGTTTCATGCCTACCACGGCACGCACAATCTATCGAGACAGTCTTAATTTTTATAAGAATGAACGACGTAGTATTGTTACCCTTTCCGCTATCCTTGCTGTTGTTTTAGCAATAGTTCATGTCTTAATTGGCCCTAATCCTCAAGAATACCAATTGATGATTGAATTTGTGGCTAATTTTAAAAATACACAGCTTTCTTCTGCTTCTCCTGCCGAGTTAGAAGCAATGTCAAACAGTGTCGTGGGTGTTGCCAAAAAAGTATTATCACTGTATGCATTCGAAACATTACAGCAAAGCATCTTGGTTCTCACCTTATTGATGTTCGCTATGGCAATCTCTGCAGGTCATAATGTCACCTTAGGGCAAACATTTAACGCCTGCTTACCTCGCTTACCAAAAATGTTTTTACTGATTGTCCTGTGCTCTATTTTAATTAGCGCTGGTTTTATGGTGATGATTATTCCTGGCATCATTTTGCTCATTGGTTTTGCATTAGCCCCCGTTGTTTTAGTGCGCCAACAAAATATGGGAAGTGCAATACGTTTAGGTTGGAAAATTGGATTTAGTGAGTCAGGATCACTTATTCCTGCATTAGGCATTTGGATCTTATTGCAGTTTGGTATTGGTTTTGTAAGTAATCTTACAATTCAACTACCTGATCTTGTCCATAATTTCTTATTCTATCTTTTGAAAAATATGGCTTCAGCGTGGATGATTATTTACCTATTTCGTTTGTTTATGTTGGTTGAAAACAAATACACAACACAACAAACTCGCTAATTTGTTCAAAGCATAGCTATCTACAAAATTTACCGATAAAAAATCCCGTGTATAAGCTAACAACTTATCACGGGATTTTACTTTGTATTCATCACCACTGGTAAAACTTAACCAAAATGCTTAATGTGTTGATGCATGGCTCTCTATTGGCACTTCTAATATCGAGTCTTCACTATTCTCAGCTTCTTGCTTTAATGCCTCTTTTCTTGCTTCTTTTTGCTTCTCTTTAATTTGTTGTCGGCTTTGATAAAGTCGGATCACAAAATAAAGATCGGGAGCAATAATCAAATCATCTTCATTGAGTGAAATCTTATTACGTTCAATCCAACGATTTAATTCTGTTCTGCGCCCAGCTAAAACTAATTTAACGCCTTTTATTCGCAATTCTCGTATTAGTTCATCAATAGCAGCAAACACACTGACATCGTCATAGGTAAAGCTTACAGCTGCATCTACCGCTAACCATGCTGGTCGTTGAGGTGCATTATCAACAAGTTGGAGTACCCGTTTTTTAAAATAACCCACATTAAAATAAGTCAGTGGTGAATTAAACCGATACATCATTAAGCCATCAATAGGCTCAATGCCATTATCTTTATTCATTGAGTGAACCATACCCTGTTCATCAACACCCAATAATTGATCGCTTGGACGAA
Source organism: Proteus genomosp. 4 str. ATCC 51469 (assembly GCF_003144375.1). Lineage (NCBI taxonomy): Bacteria > Pseudomonadati > Pseudomonadota > Gammaproteobacteria > Enterobacterales > Morganellaceae > Proteus > Proteus genomosp. 4. Next base: position 161,616 of record NZ_PENV01000008.1, on the reverse strand, counting down.
AAACAATACGTAAAAATTGTAACAAACCTAATAAAACGGCAAAGCCGATACCATTAATTAGCCCTGCCAACAACACAGCTAATAAGGTGAATGATGCCAAGGTAAATGCTTGTTTATTACGTTTACGATAAGACCAAATATGACGAATACTTAGTAAAGACCATGAAGAAACAATCAAGACTATGCCTAATGAAGATAATGGAATATAGGCGAGAAAATCGGTCATAAATAATAGTACTAGCAGAATAACCAGTGCTGCGATAATAGAAACTAACTGCGTTTTCCCACCAACAGAGTCATTGACTGCAGTACGACTACTTGCCGCACTAACCGCGAATCCTTGAGAAAGCGCTGCCGCAATATTGGCAATACCTAACGCTTTTAACTCTTGATCTGCATCGACATCATAACCGTTCTTACTGGCAAAACTGCGGGCCGTCATCATAAAACTAACGAAGCTAATAACTGCCAAGTTTATAGATGGAACTAACAATTCTCTCAAGACACCAGGATGGAATCCCGTCATAGATACAACAGGTAAAAACAGATCAACATTTCCTGCATCTTTATCTACGATAGCAATACCAAAGCTTGCTAAATCAAATTGCCAACTTAAATACGTCATCACGACCATCGCAATTAAAGGGGCTGGCCATCGACTACGAAAATAACGAATGCCTAATAAGAGTGCTAATGTTATTGCAGACATTAACACTGTGGGTAAATGCGCATCCATTAATCGAAATGGAACTTCAATTAATTTTTCAATTAGGTGATCGGGGGAAGTATCAAAACCAAATACTTTACTGATTTGCCCAACCATAATGGTGATCGCGACACCATTTAAAAGTCCTTGTAAAATAGGTCGAGATAGAAAATCAGTAAAAGCCCCTAACCGAAAATGGCTGGCTAAAATACACCAAAATCCCGTCATTGCCGTCATAATAATTGCAAGTTGCCATCTAGCATTCTCGTCACCAGCAGATAATGGAATAACAACGGCAGCAATAACAGCACAGGTTGCGGCATCAGGCCCTGTAATTAACTGGCGCGATGTGCCAAATAACGCATAAATAATCATAGGAAAAATACAGGCATATAATCCAACAATTGGGTTAATCCCTAATAATTCGGTATAAGCAATTGCGACTGGCAATGCAACGGCAGCAACAGAAAGCCCTGCTTTTAAGTCATAGCCAAAATAATCACGCTTATAATTAAACAATAAGCCTAATCCTGGCATCCATTTTATTATTCTTTTTCCGTTCATTGATTTCCTCTTATCAGAAATACTTTTTTATTTATGCATTCATCAAAAAGTAGCGATAATGTTGATGAGTTACTGAATCATATACTAGAGTGATATTTAAATCCTCTTTCATAACTCAAGCTTTAATTTTAATCCCCCCCTAAATGCAATTATGTTGATTTTTCATTGAGTTATTTCAGAGAAAAACCGTGTTTTTTATATAAATCAGCACTTCATAATTAAAGATATGCAATTGTTTACCCATTTCCTGTCGCTTTGCATTAGAATAGCCTAGTTTATGAATTTAATTACCATAGGTTCCTATTTGTTATGAAAAATGGCTGGCTTAAGCAATTACTTGATTTCGCTCCACTATTAGTGTTTTTTATCTTCTATAAATGGCAAGATATTTTCTACGCTTCAGGTGCATTAATTGTCGCTACGTGGATTTCAGTCGGCTTGACGTGGCTTATTTTCCATAAAGTTGAAAAAGCACCACTCATTACGGCTATTGTTGTCACTATTTTTGGCTCATTAACTATCTTCTTCCATTCGGCTGATTTTATTAAATGGAAAGTCACGGCCATATATGCCATTTTTGCCGTTGTATTAATTGGTATGCAACTATTTACACCTAAAACATTAATGGAAAGAATGTTAGGTAAAGAGCTTGCCATGCCTGCGGCTAATTGGAAAAAAGTAAATATAGCTTGGGTGATTTTCTTTTTTGCTTGTGCCTTAGGTAATATCTACGTGGCATTCTCTTTACCAGAAGAGACTTGGGTTAATTTTAAAGTCTTCGGTTTAACCATTTTGACCTTTATCTTTACTATCGCCAGTGTAGTTTATATCTGGAATAATCGTTTACCAGAAGAACAAACTGAAGAAGAAGCCCCACAAAATGGTGAACACCTATTATCAGATGATATGACAAAACAAGCATCTAAACCGACATCACATGATGCTCATTCAAAATCTGAATAATCATTTTTATTTTATTGGGAGATGTGAACTCTAAATAACTCAAGTACAGCTAGGCGACAAATAAATGAGTTGCTACGAGTAACGCTACGGCTTGAAGTATAACGAGTAAATATCTCCTTGGTTTCAACATTAATAGATACATTATTCCCCATGACTGAACAACAATCTTTGCCTAATGGTGAGCTCGTTTTACGTACCCTTGCCATGCCTGCTGATACTAACGCCAATGGTGATATTTTCGGTGGCTGGTTAATGTCTCAAATGGACATTGGTGGTGCAATTTTAGCAAAAGAAATTGCGTTAGGTCGTGTCGTTACTGTAAGCGTAACGGGCATTACCTTTCTTAAACCTGTTGCTGTTGGCGATGTCGTCTGTTGCTACGCACGTTGCTTAAAAACTGGCAACTCTTCAATTACTGTTAATATTGAAGTCTGGGTTAAGAAAGTCGCCACAGAACCTGTCGGCCAACGCTATCGTGCAACAGAGGCTGTATTTACCTACGTTGCTGTTGACGAGAACAATTCAGCTCGTCGCTTACCTGAAGGTAAAGCGCACTTCACGCTAACAAGCACAATGGAATAAAAAGCTATTACGACAATTCGATTACGGCGAATAGCGTGAAAACATTAAAAATTAAATACTAAAAAGGCACTTATTAAAGTGCCTTTTATTTATCTGGTATCAAATAATGATATCACTTTGTTTAACCACTAATTTTATAAAAATTAGCTTGCTGATATTCCTGTCATTTTGAACTCAATCAGAACCACTTTTCCTTTATAAGGAATTTTTTCATAACGCCATTGACGCATCGCTCTTTTTACTTCGCGCTCAAACACATTTTTAGGATCAGCAGAAATAATTTCTACATTATCAACTCTTCCATCAGCATCAACATCAAAACGAACTTTAATTGAACCTTCCATCCCCACAGCGCGTGCTCGTGGTGGATATTCAGGTAAACCTTGACGTACTGCATTAGGTACTTTGCCTTCACCGCTACTTGCCACTGCAACTGGTTTTTCGTCACCTTTATCACTTGGCTTTGCCGTCGGGTTAAGATTTTTGAGATCATTACCTTTATTAACAACTAAAGGTTGTGGTCGCTCAACAGGCGGTTTGGGTTTGTCCACTGGTTTTGGCTTAGGTTTCGGTTTTGGTTCTGGTTTTTTCTCTATTGGTTTTTCGATAACAGGCTTCACATCTGGAATAGGTTCAGGCTCTGGTTCGGGTTCAGGCTCGACAACCGGTTCAGGCTCTGGAGGTGTGACTTCTTCAACCACAGGTTCTGGTTCGCCAGCAGGCTCATCTGCAGCAAATGCCAACATTTGTATAGAGATAGGCTCAGGTGTAACTGGCTTATCTTCTACAACATATAACATCGCTGCCGCAACAAGTGAGGCATGCAGACAGAGTGATATGAATACCCAAAGCTTCCAACGCATAACTGATCTTATTTCACCTAAAGAAAAAATAATGCCCCTAGTTTAAATGCAAATAGCAATCATATTCAATAACGTTTAGCAAAATGATTGATATAAAGTGTTAAAAAGTGGAATTATGAGTTCCATTCTATGTGTTGAACAAACAAAAGCGCTCTATGTTTTTTAGAAGTATCAAGTTTACGAAGTTTATAAATTCGGAAATTACGACGAGATTGCCCTTCTAACCATCGACGACGTTTACGTAATACTTGTCTCATCATTCGCCAACGTGCAACTTCATTCCTACTGTGTCTCATGCTATCAGCACCTATTTTTTCGAATAAGTGGTGTATTATAAGACGTTCATTTTGTGATCCAAGGGGCGATTTATAATTTGCTTAAATTTCATCCATTCTTTGAGCATTTCTCACAAAGAAAAAATAAATAATGAGTTGTATCTTATTGCTTATTTAATGCTTATCTCTCAATAAAGAGATTTGACAGAGATAATAATCCTGATTTAATAACAACATTCGGCAAATAACAAAAATAATGAACTATTTTTATTAAATTGCCTTTTGCTCATTCATGCAATTCATTTTCAACGGAAAATAGCTCTACTATGACAACATTTTATACTGTATTAAGTTGGCTAACCTTTTTCTTCTATTGGCTATTAATTGCGGGGGTCACATTTCGTGTCCTAATGCACCGACGACCCGTCACATCAACCATGACATGGTTATTAATCATTTATATCCTGCCACTAGTTGGGGTTATCGCTTATTTTGCCTTTGGTGAATTACATCTTGGTAAACGACGCGTTGAGCATGCTAAACAAATGTGGCCTTCTGTTGTTGCATGGCTTGAAGACTTAAGAAAATGCAAGCATATCTTTGCGACAAGTACGAGTGATGTTGCAACACCTCTTTTCCAATTAACGGCTAAACGTCAGGGCATTAAAGGGGTTAAAGGTAACAAAATTGAGCTTTTAACAACCTGTGAAGATTCTCTCAATTCGATTACACGTGATATTAATAATGCACGCGACAACATTGAAATGGTCTTTTATATTTGGCAATCAGGTGGTTTAGTTGATGAAGTCACCGAGGCATTAATTAGAGCGGCTAAACGTGGCGTAAAATGTAGGATCATGGTTGACTCAGCTGGTAGTTGGAATTTCTTTCGAACTAAAGGCCCTGATGTGATGAGGGCGGCAGGTATTGAGTTTGTCGAATCATTGCATGTTAATTTATTCCGTTTTTTCTTGCGCCGTATGGATTTGCGTCAGCATCGAAAAATCGTCTTAATTGATAACTATATTTCCTACACAGGAAGTATGAATATGGTTGATCCTCGTTATTTCAAACAAGATTCAGGCGTTGGTCAATGGATTGATATTATGGTAAGAATGGAAGGCCCTGTTTCAACCACTTTAGGGATGATTTATGCCTTTGATTGGGAAATGGAAACCGGAGAACGTCACTTACCACCACCGCCTGATGATAATATCATGCCTTGTGAACAAGAAAGTGGTCACACAACACAGGTTATCGCATCAGGCCCTGGGTTTCCTGATGAGCTTATTCAACAATCCTTAATCACAGCTATTTATTCTGCAAGAAAAGAATTAGTACTCACAACACCTTATTTTGTACCTAGTGACGATCTTGCACATGCCATCTCAACCGCAGCAATGCGTGGTGTTGAGGTAAGTATTATAGTGCCTCGTAGTAATGACTCTTTTCTTGTGCGTTGGGCAAGTCGTGCATTTTTTACAGAAATGCTCGAAGCAGGTGTGAAAGTCTTTCAGTTTGAAGATGGCTTATTACATACCAAAAGCGTCATGGTTGATGGGCAACTCAGTATGGTAGGTTCAGTAAATCTTGATATGCGTAGTTTGTGGTTAAATTTTGAAATTACCGTTGTTATTGATGATGAAGGTTTTGGAAGTGATTTAAGCATTGTTCAGTATGATTATATTGCTCGCTCTACAGAATTAACTATGGATGAATGGGAAAAACGACCATTCTTAAATCGTGTATTAGAGCGTATCTGCTATTTCTTTAGCCCTCTGTTATAATCAGAAAGGTAACAATATATTTTGCTAAATGAGCAAAAATATCATACAAACAACGCGATAATTATTGGAATAATAAACAGGCATTACCATGAATGAACCAACCTTAATTAGTGAAGATGAAGCTCTAGAACAAGCTTATGATTTATTTTTAGCTCAAGCAGTCGATAATTTGGATGTTGCAGATCAATTACTATTTAACCTGCAATTTGAAGAAAGAGGCGCAGCTGAAGTGGTTCCATTAGGTAATGATTGGCAGTTTATTGTCGGCCTTCCTGTTACACCTGCTCGCTTTAGCGAAGTGATTATTGGTCTTGCACCTGATGACGATTCCGATATTGATGATATTTTTGGCCGTGTCCTAATTAGTCGCGATCCATTACAGCCTATGTTCCATATTATTTGGAAATCTTGATATCCGCCCCCTGAAGAACGCGGTTTTACTGCGCACCTGATAATTACCTTTATCTTCACCTGCTTATGTTTTAGTAGGTGATTTTTTATGTCTGAGAGAAATAAATGAGTGATAGTCACTTTATTATTGATGCTATTTTTGCCTTAGCTTTCTTTGGAGCATTTTACTGGTATATCTGCGTAGCAGTTATTATCGTCATGCTCTATGCCACAATAAAAACACAAAAAATATTATTTCGTCTTTTGTTTATGTTCATCGCTTTAGTTTTTGCTTATTTACCCTTTATGCAATATCTTTGGTAATAATGGTATAGAAAATGAAAAACACTATATAAGCATAAGCAATATAAGCATAAGCAATTAGTACCTTTCACCTATTTTTACCTTTGATATGGGTAATTCACTCAAAGCATTTGGATGAATGAGCAATAGTTAAAAACATTGTACCTTCTCTTGTGAGCGTACTATCTTGTTTTATTGGTGGTGATTTGATCATTCTATCAATTTCAGTTGAAGAAAATTTATCACGCGCTTCATTATAAAAACACAGACATTGCTCGTTTGTTACTGTGCTATAAATATTCAATGTATCCATGCAATATTCAATAACTCTATTTTCTTGTGACTCAGAGCAAGCCGATAGGATGAATAAAGATAAAATAATCACTAAATTTTTTTTCATAATAATTCCACTATTATATTATTTATTAATTTATGAAAAAATTATTTCATTAAATCATGAGTATTATTACGATATAAATCAAATTTAAGTGGATAATTATTATTTATATAAGATAAATAATAATAATTTTCACTGTCTCTTCTATTTTATATCTTTATATATTTTTCTCAGTATTTATACTTACTTTTATTTAATCTTAAATGCAATAATGGAAAAGGATTTCCTTGCCCATCTACTTCAGAGCGCCCTACTTGCTCAAATCCAATATAAAGATAAAAGCCAATTGCCTGAGGATTTTGCTCGTTTACATCTAACTCATCAATATGCAATGTATTTATCGCAAAATTTGCAAGCAATTTACCACAACCATTCCCTCTAGAATTTGCATCAACAAAGAGCATTTCTAATTTATTTTCTGCCGCACCCAAGATCCCATGAATAACATTATTATTGTCTATCGCAATATAGGTATTAAGCATAGGAAAATACTGTTCTACAATATTTTTTTTAAGAGATAAAATAATATTTTCAGATAGAAATGCATGCGTAGCTCTAACCGATGATTCCCAAACTGTAATCATTTCATCATAGTGTGAAGGTTCTGCTTTTATTATAGTTAACATATAATTTCCTAATAAAAATTATTTTTTAATATGATTTATTATATCTGAATAAGAATAATTAAAAATTATAATTTTTTTGTATGTTAAGTTATAGCGATGAACTTATATTTTTCAAATAAAGGTTGATAAACATATTACCAACCATTTTTATCAAAAAGAAAATTTATCTATTTTTTATAATGAACCGTAATAAAATTAGAATCGATAACCAAGCCCGATCACCCATGTACCAAATTCGATATTATTTAACTTTGAGTATTCGTAAGATGCATCAATAGCAAGTTTTGCAATCGGGTTATATTGTAAGCCCGCACCATAACTATTTGATATCTTATTGAAATGAATATTACCAGAGTTATTTTCACAGTTTAATTTCATGTTAATTGAGCTAATACCAATCAAACCATATAAATTTATATATTCATTAAAACGATAACTTGGGCCTATAGAGAATAAGTAATAATTATAATTTATATTCCCTTTACTATCATTAATATCAAAAGAATACTTTTCTTTATTATATGTAAATGAGCCAAACATGCCCCAATCATTCATTAATTTATAATTATATTTAACATTAATACCTTTAGGCGTATCAATTACATTATTACTATCCATTTTTAATTGACTTTGTGCATAACCTAAAGAAAATGTATTTTTCAATGTTGCCGACGTACTAAAAGATAGTGTTGACAAAACAATCATGATCATTGAAACAAATAGTTTATATTTCATTATATTTCCCGACAAATTAAATTCTATAAAAAAATAAAACACCAAAATATAATTAGCATTAAAATTAATTTAGTGTTATAGAGTAAAAATCTCACTTAAACAATAAATAAAAATTTGAAGGAAATAAATATATTGTTATTTATAAATTAATAATAAATATTATATTTTAAAAAATAGACCAAAAATGATATTTAAACTGAAATAGAAATAAATGAAAAGTATTTAAATTTAGAATGAAGTGTTAAATGGAATATTAATTCCAATTTTATGATGTGATTTTTAAAAGGCCACATAATGTGGCCTTTTAAAAATATTATTTATCAACTTAATATTAGAAACGGTAACCGACACCTAATACCCAAGTACCAAATTTTGCATTATCAAATTTTGAGTATTCATAAGAAGCATCAATTGCTACGTTTGGGATTGGATTAATTTGCAAACCTAATCCATAAGCCATGGACGTTTTGCTATATGTATCATTAACATAATAATATTTATCTTCTTGGCTAACGTGACCAAGACCAATTAAACCATATGCACTAAAATAGTCATTAAAACGATAACTAGGCCCAGCCGTTAATGAAACATAGTCAATTTCACTTGAACCAATTTTTCCCCAACGACTATAATAATTATAGGTTAATTTTGTATACGTCAGTGATCCAATAACTCCCCACTCATTATCAAATTCATGGTTATACTTAAAGTTAACCCCTTTAGGATTATCATCTATTTTATCATCATTCAATTTAATTGAACTTTGAGCATAACCTACTGATAAAGTATTATCTAACGCGGCTTGTACATTAAAAGAAAGTGTAGAAATAGCTAACAACGAAGTAGATAGAAATAAATTACGATTCATTTTTATTCTCTATATAAAAACAAAGGATAGAAAAAAGGAACTAAACTAGAATTTAGCTCTCTTATTAAATTGAGTTTAATACTCAATAAATTTTATTTATAAATAATACGTTATTAATTAATTTTTATAAAGAAATTCTTATGGTTAAATTGATAATTAAAAGACCATCTGTCTCAACAACAAACTTACCTTATTTTTCTCTATTATTAAGGGAATATTAAGTCTATAAAATCATAAAAAAACTGATTTTAAATTTTAATTAGATTTTTTGTTTTCTATCTATTATTAATATTTTATTATTTATTAAACGTAAAAACTTAACTGTCAACTAAAGTAAATATATTTTTTTATTAATACAATGTAGCTCTTATTTTAAATAATTTAAATATTTATGCTGTGCAGTAACCTCAAATTAAATATTACTTAACTCTCTATGGTGATTAATCAATCAATTTAATATCAAGATATTTAAGTAAATCGAGTGCTTCTATTTTAGAAAAAATTGCTTTCGTCATTTTATTTTGCCGAATATCAATATCAAAAGAATGCGAATGAGTAAAATCGACCCCTTCTAAATTTGTTTGCATAAACAAACTATTAGAAAAATCAGAACCTACCATAAGTGATCTTTGAAGCTCTGCATTTCTAAAATCCACATCATGTAATTTACACTCTTCAAAAATAGATTCGCTCAGTTTTAATCCAAAAAAGTTACATCCGTTTAAAATGCTATTTTTAAAACTGAGTTGAGAATAAAGATCGAATTTTGGCCAATGCGCTTTTGTCCAGTCAATACCAACAAGTTTACATCCAACAAATTCAGTATTAGAAAATCGAGTATTAGGAAAATTAGCTAAACTTAAATTACATTGTTCAAATAAACAATGTATAAACTTGCAATGCAATAGCTCAGCAGATAAAAATTACACTGGTGAAATTCACATTCCTCAAAAATAACATTGTTAAGTGCCAATTCATTAATATCAAGTTTAGTGAAAGTTCTATCTAAATATTCTTGATTGCTCTTTAATTTTTCCATATATGAACTCAATAGAAGTGTATATTAATCTAGAGGTAAAACAGGCCTAGAGTAAAGTTTATTTTATGTTTATATATTATTAGCAAGTTGCATTTTTAACCAAAAATTTTGCTGACATAAATTAAAAAATTCTTTCCGACAAGGAGAGATAATTTTGTTATTCGATTCTACAATTTCCCAAGTGATCCAATGTTCAGGACATTGAGCGTCATTATCATAGAACTCTGTTTCTATCTCTTCTGTGCATTTCAAGATGACACCATCAGGAAATAACCAACTATGAGTTGCTCTGGTTATTTCTGCTAAGTTATCCCAAAATTTCTGAGTACTTAAAATTTGATAATTATCTTCTTGGTTTACAATTTGATATATATATTTCGCTAACATCATCATCTCTCTTGTTTTATTTCTTAATATTTAGTGTATTCACTATAATTGAGACAAGTTTTATTGCTTTTAATTTTCATCAAAAGCATCTGTCATAAGCAAAAATTTAGGCTCGGCTTTTTTATATGCATTGATCATCGGAACTAGTCGCTGGAAATGTTCACTAGCACAATGTGTATCAAGCGCAGCATGATCTGGCCATTGCTCAACAAAGACAAAGTGGCCTGGATCTTTTTCATCAACATATAAATTATAGCTAATACAAAGAGGCTCTTTTTTAGTCGCTTCGACAAGCTCACGATAAAGAGGTAAAACAATTTCTATCGCTTCTGTTTTAATAAAATCTTCAGCAATCACTTTTAACATCACATTTTCCTTACCGTAATTGAATAACACAAGATACTGTATAAAAAAACAGATAAATATAGTCTAGTTAACTTAAGAGATCTGGACTTTTTACATAAGAAAAATGCTTCTTTAAAAGAATAAAAATCACCTTAGTTTTTCAGGCTATCCTCTTTATCTTTCTTTAAACACTCGACTTCTAACCAATGAGTAAATAGCTTTGCTTTTTGTATAAACACATTTATATCATCGAGTGGGTTTATGCTTTCAGATAAAAGATAATTAATACTTTTTTGTTGTTCTGGATAATTTGCTTCTACTATTTTTACAAAGTCTTCTAGTGTTTCAGGCCAATATTCATCTTTTTCACTACGTAAAATATTTGTTGAGCGAATTAGTTTACGCGCTATTGCCCTTTGTAAGTGATGTTTTTCAATAGCCAACTGCCTTTCATCTATCTGTTTAATATAGCTATCTATAACTTGTACAAAATCACCATTTATTGCCAAGGCAATTTTTCTTGATGGTGAGAATGGTAAAAAATATTGAGTTAAATCATCACCAAAAATACAACGACAGTGATGTTTTAACCAATAGCCCCAACTGTATAAATTGTTAGGCGCCAATACCTCGCTTAAAACACCAATATCGAAATCAATTTTGCTGACAATAGAGTGTTGTTTTTCTAATATTGCTCTTGCGTTATCTAACAGGTGAATTTCGCTTTCGTTTATTTCATGATTTAAAATTAAGCAAATATCTAAGTCTGATATTCCCTCTGTTGCGCATCCATTAGCCACACTGCCATAAACATATATGCTATGTAATCTTTCTTTTAACAATTGAGGAAGTTGCTCAGTGACATCAGTAATGACAGATTGAAATGATGATTGAAAACACTTTGTGGAAGGTAACTTTATTTTACCTACTTGAGAAATTGTCATAGCTTACCTTTATGGAAAATCTATATATAATTAAACCCTAACTCTTTTTTAGCAAGACGCAATGCATAAAAAACAAAACGATGCAGCAACCTGTTTTGAAACAATAAAAAAGGTCTGTTTCTCACATAGTAGGCAGTAAATATCAAACATTTATTCTCAATATCAATAAAAATATACGTTTAAATAATACTGATTCTCTTTATATAATAACCATTCATTAAGTAATACAGAGAAAGTAAGATTTTGGGGGTTAACGTGTGGCTTGAACAATTTGGTGTACTCAATATCTGGACATACCTTGCAGGCATGTTTTTTATTATTCTAGTTCCTGGCCCTAATACACTTTATGTGCTAAAAACAAGCGCATCAGGGGGCGTCAGGGATGGCTATCGTGCTGCATTCGGTGTCTTTTTAGGTGATGCCATTTTAATTTTTCTCGCCTTTATTGGTGTTGCATCTGTTATAAAAGCCTCTCCTGTACTCTTTACTATTGTCCGTTTTTTAGGTGCTTTTTACCTCCTTTATTTGGGAGTAAAGATTATCCATGCAACTTTTTTCTCCAAAAAAGTACATTCAGAACAAACAACGACAGTACAGAAACACGTTTTCAGAAAAGCGCTTACATTAAGTATGACCAATCCTAAAGCGATTCTATTTTATATTTCATTTTTTGTTCAGTTTATAGATTTTAATTATGCACATACCGGATTATCTTATTTGATTCTTGCTTCCATGCTTGAAGCATTTAGCTTTATTTATCTCTCTTTTCTAATATTTGGTGGTGTAGCCCTTGCCCGCTTCTTTGGCTCACGTAAAAATATTGCAAAATTAGGAAATGGTGTTATTGGGCTTTTCTTTATGGGATTCGCGACTAAACTAGCAACATTATCATCCTGATTTTTAATAACAAACTTTATTAAAGAGATGGCAATCAGAATAAGATTGCCACTTTTTAATATACGATTATTTACGTATATTTATAAAATTCCACTCCTATTATTTTATTAAATACTATTCATTCTCATTCTATTTTAGTTTTAAAATCTATTTTTTATTTTATTATTATTTAACCTCATTTATTTAATATAAATTTGATTAATATTATTAAAACACTCCCATTATCGATATATCATAAAATACATATCCCTATAGATAGGTATTGAGATGAATAGCCAAATTGTTATTGATTCTAAAAAATGTATTGGCTGTAAGACGTGCGAAGTCGTTTGTTCAGTCGGTCACACCTCAGAAAAAGATGGAAATGATTTTCTCAATAAAAAGAATTTTCATCCTAGAATACGTATTATTAAATTAATGCATCAGTTTACTGCTTCTGTTTGCCATCAATGTGAAGATGCACCTTGTGCACAAGCTTGCCAAACACAAGCATTAGTGCGTGGTGAAAACTTCGTTGAAATACACCCTGAAAATTGTATTGGATGTAGAGCCTGTCTTTTAGCTTGCCCTTTTGGCGCCATTGAGCTTGAGAAAAAAAACAACACCTCCCCAACTTCATTTTTAGATCTTGGCCAACATTTCCAAGTTGATATCGTCAAATGTGATTTATGTAATCATAGAGAACAAGGGCCTGCCTGTGTTGAATATTGTCCTCAAGACGCCTTAATTTTAGTCTCTGATAACGATCTAACACAATTGACTGCTGAACGTAGAAAAAACTCGATTTTACGCGAAGATATTAATATACAGGGAATATCTATTTAAAATTACAATAGCCTTATCCATTTCTATAAGGCTATTACTTCTTACTTTTTACTACCTTGAAATCGCTTAACTGTAGTTATCTATATCGAAACTACCCTGCCATCTGCTATCATTAGCGACTTATCCATTTTCTTGCCATAAATAACTTTGTTTTCCAAACCACTCATCAATTGAGTTATAAAACATTTTATTGATTTATATAGCTTTTAAATCATTCAACGTTCGAGATAGAAAACAAAGCCTTGGTTAGCAAGTTACAGATTAATCAGCAACGATATAGAACCGTAAAAATGAGCATTCCAAAAGAACAGTATAATTTCAACAAACTACAAAAACGCTTACGCCGCGATGTTGGGCAAGCTATCGCTGACTTTAATATGATAGAAGATGGCGATAAAATCATGGTCTGCCTTTCTGGTGGTAAAGATAGTTACACTCTACTTTCTATCTTAATGAATCTGCAAAAAAGTGCGCCAATTAATTTTTCACTTATTGCCGTGAATTTAGACCAAAAACAACCTGGATTTCCTGAGCATATTTTACCAGAGTATTTAAATGAGCTCGGTGTGGAATATAGAATTGTTGAAGAAAATACCTATGGAATTGTCAAAGATATTATTCCTGAAGGTAAAACAACCTGCTCTTTATGCTCTCGTTTACGTCGTGGTATTTTGTATCGTACAGCGACAGAGTTGGGCGCTACTAAGATCGCGCTAGGACATCATCGTGATGATATTTTAGAAACATTATTCTTAAATATGTTTTATGGTGGAAAACTTAAAGGTATGCCACCTAAATTAATGAGTGATGATGGTAAACAAATTGTTATTCGCCCTCTTGCTTATGCTCGTGAAAAAGATATTGAGCGTTTTGCCCAAGCAAAACAGTTCCCAATTATCCCGTGTAATCTTTGTGGTTCACAGCCTAATCTACAACGTCAAGTTATTAAAGAGATGCTAAGAGATTGGGATAAGCGTTACCCTGGACGTATTGAAACTATGTTTAGAGCAACACAGAATATTGTTCCATCACACTTATGTGATACTCAATTATTTGATTTTGCTAATATCAAACATGGGGATGAAGTCATTAATGGTGGCGACTTAGCTTTTGATAAAGATGATATTCCAACCGTACCCGTGATGTTCCAAGAAGAAGATGATGAACGCCCTGACTTTAGCCAAAACAAACTCGATATTATTGAAGTGAAATAAAACACGATATCCTAATCCTAAGTCTTGTTTTCAAGGCTTAGGACTTTTATGACCAAATAATCACCAATAATAAATTTAAGCAAAAAAAAACCGATGTTAATAAACATCGGTGTAATAATGGTCAATTATTCTGTATTAAGAACTCAATATGAGAAAAACTACAATTATGGAGCACAACGTTCATCGCTCAACGTTGTATTCACCTGCGAGAGTTATAATGCCAGATGTTCTATTTTAAAAAATTGATATATCTCAAACAGGGTTAGAGAATTCTTTTTTAAATCCATTTAGTTACGATTAATTTGCTGAATTTTTACAACCATCTACTACGCTTTAACCACCAAGTAACAATCACAATCAAAACAAAGAGAGATAAACAAAAAATGGCAAAACCATAAGGGAATTCATTTCCTGGAATTCCGCCTAAATTGACACCAAATAGCCCTGTTAGAAATGTTGTTGGTAAAAATAACATCGCCATTAATGACATAGTGTAAGTACGTCTATTCATCGCATCTGCCATCATTGATGTTATTTCATCAGCGATCACCGCTGTACGAGAAATACTACTGTCCAAATCCTCTAGACGCCGAGAAAGTCTTTCTGATATTTCGAGCATTGTGACTCTATCGCTATCACTCATCCATGGTAATTTTTCGATAGAAAGCCTAGAAAATACATCTCGTTGCGGAGCCATGTAGCGACGCAAAACTATTAACTGTTTTCTTAATAATGCGAGTTCACCTCTTGCTGGTATTTGTTGATCAAGGATCATATCTTCGAGTTCAATTAATTGGTCATGCAACGTTTCAACAAATTCACCTATTTCATCAGTAACAGCATCTGCCATAGTTATAAGCCAATCACCACTGCTTTCTGGTCCACTGCCTAACTCTAAGGTATGAATAACAGAATCCACTGAATTAACTCGACGATGACGACTCGAAACAATTGTTTGGCTGTTAATATAAATTCTGAATGCGACTAGTTCATCAGGTCTATCATTAGGATTATTATTAATTGTTTGCAAATTGATGACGACACCTTCACCAATCCTTTGTGCTTTTGGTCTGATGTTCTCTGCTAATAATACATCTTTGGCAATAGGTGGAAGTGCTTCTGTTTCTTCTATCCATTTCGCACTTTGTGGCTTACGATAGTCCAAATGTATCCAATAAGGATTATCGTTTGTAGCGATTGTATCTGCTGTTATTTCTATTACTCCACCATGACCATCAAGTTGCGCGGTGTAAATTGCATCTGAATCTTGCAAAATAGAGTCATTAATTGTTTTCATTTAGTTTCCTCCGTACGCTTGCTTTAGTCGCAATAGATTAATTTATCGTCTCTTTATCTAATTATTTTTCAATATTTTATTTTATACTTTCTTCTAGTTCACTGTATATCAACACTATTTTTGTATAATTAATCTAAAACTTCTATTTATATTTCCCACTTTAGGATTATTACACTAAATCCAATTCGGATAATTACGTTAGTATATTAATACTAGAAATATCTATAGGTAACTTACTTTATTTATAGGAAAAATTTTATCTACTGTAATTTATAATAATTAGATCCCTAGTGTATACTAAATATTATCTTATACATTTATTGCAACCTAAAAATAAGGTCATCAATATGAAAAAATTTCTCGCTATTCCTTTATTTTTGCTTTTAGCTGGATGCAATGATGCAACATCGACTGAAAGTGCTAATACTGCCTCTACTTCTGATACAACAAAAACACTTCTAGTCGATTCACAACTTTATGATTGTGTCGGTGTTGCACCAATGAAATGCATGAAGGTGAAAGAGCTTCCTTCAGGCGAATGGTCCCTTTTCTATCAGAACATTGAAGGTTTTGAATATAAAGCAGGTACTGAATACACATTAAAAGTAAATGTTACAGATATTCCTAATCCACCAGCTGATGCACCTAGTGTAAAATATACACTGGTAGAAATTGTCGATAAAAAATAATTTTTTACTTAATTTAAACTCACAATAGACCGTATTCGCTATTGTGAGTCATTTATCTATTGATATTATTCTTCTGATAGCTCCTTATTAACCAATTAATAAAACTTATTAATAAGCTATTTATGTGTTCTCATTTTTTATTATGTATTAAAGATAAGTCTGCTAATTTTTTTTAAGAGTAATTTCAATCAATTAACATTGAAATCGTGTTTGAATTTACTAAAAATAGAGCTCTTCACATCAACATAGAACCTCTATAATGAATAAATTAATACTTATTTTAATTAGCTTAATTTTACCTTACTCTTCTGCATTATATGCTTACAATGAATCACATACTGTCTATAGTGGCTATATTTACGGAAAACTAAAAGGAGATACCGCCAAAGGCCCTATAATCAATTATCGTTATGAAACAGAAAATGCTTGGGGTTTATTAATTTCTCTACTCTATTTAAATTCAAATCATAAAGAACCCTTTAAAGATCCTCGTTTTATCACTCCATCAATAAAACAATATAAAACTAAAACCACAGCTCTATTAATCGGCCCTACTTATAGAATAACGCCTAAGTTTTCTGTTTATGCTCAAATGGGGCCCAATAAATTAAAGCATCAAGAAAATAAATTTCACCCTGAAATAAATACCACAGACACGCATAGAGTGGATACAACAAGTGTTATTGGTCAAATAGGCATCGATTATAACCCCATAAAAGAGGTTGCAATTAACTTTGGTTATCTTTATTCCGATACCACTGCAAATAAACGCCATATTGAATTAAATAGCATACAATTATCTTTAGGTTATCGCTTTTAAAACCCCCTTATAAACTATAATTTAATTTAACAATTTATAGAGTACCAAGAGGTGGTTTTATCTATAAAAGGCTTAAATATAACAATAAACTTATCAATTTTTATTATCTTTAAGGGATTATACCTATAAATAATATGAAATATAATATTTAACATCGAACGCATTGCACAATTAGTCAAAACAAAGTGGCAAAAATGTATTAACATCTCTTCTGCAATGTTTATTCCTTTTGAGTCTCCTTCTGTTTTTATAACAGAGGGACTTTTTTTATACATATATTATTAATTGCTGTAACAGTTCGATACAATAAAAAGCGTGCAAATAGAGCATTAAAAATATAATTTATATCCAGACAATAAATTAATCTGCTTTATTTTGCTACGCCCCTTTTTAAAGGGGTTCTTTTTCATTTATATGTCCTCTTATTTTATACACTCCTCTATTTATTCAAGATCAAAACTGAAACGATAACTGTTTGGCTTTTTTATTTATTTTTTAATAAAAAAATACCTCAAAGCAAGGTATTAACTTTGAGGCATTATCTATTTTCTCTTACTCTTTTACATAGCCAGAGTTCACTAATGGCTATTTTCAAGTAATCTATTCATTACAATCTTAATGCTTTAATATATAAAGCGTATGGCTATAAGCAACATCTTCAGGATTCTCAATAGGATAACCCTTCAACCAAGGTTTTATCAATCGCCCATTAGTATATTGATAAATAGGTGCTATTGGTGCATCCTCTGCGATAATTTGTTCTGCTCGGTTATATAGACTATTTCTTTCATTTGCATCAATCGCCATACCTGACAATGTCAAAATTTCATCATATTGCTTATTTTGATACTTAGGTATATTACCCGCATGTTTAGAGCCTAATAAACTTAAGAAAGTAGAAGGTTCATTATAATCACCCACCCATGATGCTCTTATCACATCAAAATCTCCTGAGTTTCGGCTGTCTATATACGTTTTCCATTCTTGATTACGTAGCTCGACTTTAACCCCTAGCTTTTTCTTCCACATAGAAGCGACTGCAATGGCAATTTTCTGATGATTTTCCGAATTATTATATAACAATGATAATTTTAATGGATTATGAGGCCCATATCCCGCTGCCGCTAACAATATCTTGGCTTGGCTATCTAATTCATCTTGATTATATTCATCATAAATAGTTGATTCTGGGGTAAAATTAGCCGTAACATCTGGTGTAAAACGATTTGCTGGTTTTTCACCTGTGCCTAACACTTTATCGGTAATGATTTTTCTGTCTATTGCCATTGCCAATGCTTTACGTACACGAATATCTTTTGTTGGCCCTGATTGAGTATTAAAAGCATAATAATATGTTCCTAATTGATCGGGTATATAAACCTCATTAGGAATATCTTTCATTAGTTTGTGGTATAAATTTTTAGGAAATGACTCTGTTATATCGATATCACCTGCTAAATAGCGTTTAGTTGCATGTGATTCATGGTTTATCGGTACAAACGTGACTTTTGTTAATACTGTATTTTTATGATCCCAATAATAAGGATTAGGTGTTAATACAATTTTTTCATTAACTACTCTGTCTGTTAAAACAAAAGCACCATTTCCAACCAGATTACCAACTTTGATCCAACCAGCACCATATTTTTCAATGCTATGGCGAGAAACTGGATATAAAGAAAAATTCGTTGTCAAACTTGGAAAATAAGAAACAGGTCGCTCTAACGTCACTTTTAACGTTTTTTCATCTATTGCTTCTACACCCAATGAGCTTGGTTTTAATTTTCCATCAATAATTTTTTGAGCATTTTCAATAGAAGCAAGCGAAGCATACCATGCAAAAGGAGAAAGATTTTTAGGATCAACTAATCGTTGCCAACTGTAAACAAAATCAGTTGCAGTGACTTTTTCTCCATTAGACCATTTTGCATTATCACGCAAAGTAAAGATCCATACACGATTATCTTCAGTACGCCAACTCTGAGCGACACCTGGAATAGCTCGTCCATGTTCATCTTCTATCGTCAACCCTTCAAATAAATCACGTTGCACCTGAGCTTCAGTTAACCCCACAGCATTAATAGGATCAAGTGACGCTGGTTCATCTTTTAAATGTCTAACCACTTCTTGTTTTTTATCGAGTATCGTTCCTGCTGGCACTACCGCCGCATTTACCTGCGATACGAGTAATCCTTGAACGACAAGTGCACATGAGATGACGAATATTTTGCGCATGTCTGTTTCGTCCTGTAATCTGTATGAGAATGAACTGCATAATTATAAGAGCCTGATAAAAAGGCACAATCACTGATTACAAATATTTTATAAATTTTTATGTTTTTCATGGTCACTATGCAAACAGTGGCAAATTTTAATAATGGTTAAGCATTAACAAGATTTTTCGTTAATAATTTAGTATTAATAACAATTAGTCTGACAACTAATAAAGGAGAACAACAATGGCACATCAAGTTACTTTACAAGGAAATGCAGTGACTCTGGCTGGTAAATTCCCAACAGTAGGTCAAAAAGCTGCTGATTTCTCTCTCGTAGGTAAAGATCTTAATGACATCTCTTTAACAAGCTTTGAAGGTAAACGTAAAGTTCTAAACATTTTCCCAAGCGTAGATACTGGAGTTTGTGCTGCGAGTGTTCGTCAATTTAATAAAGTTGCAAATGAACTAAATAACACAGTTGTTTTATGTATTTCAGCTGACTTACCTTTTGCCCAAGCACGTTTCTGTGGCGCTGAAGGTTTAGATAATGTTGTAACATTATCTACAATGCGCGGTGCTGAATTCAAAGAAAATTATGGTGTTGCAATTACATCAGGCCCATTAGCAGGCTTAACTAGCCGCGCAGTGATTGTATTAGATGAAAACAATACTGTTCTCTACACCCAGTTAGTTGATGAAATCACAACTGAACCAAATTATGAAAATGCATTAAATGCACTAAAATAATATTAATTATAAAAAAAAAGACGAGCATTACGCTCGTCTTTTTTATGCAGAAAATCCTACAACCAAATTAACCTTCAGACTTTTCGGTCTTTTTATTTGTTAAATTATATTCTCTCAGTTTATTGGCAATCGCTGTATGAGAAATACCTAAACGTTTTGCAAGTTTCCGAGTGCTTGGATAATCACGATATAAGCGCGTTAAAATTGAAGCCTCAAAGCGTTTTGTCATTTCATCTAATGAGCCTTCTAATAAATCCGCATCAAATAGAGTTTCATCTGTATGTTCAGGTAAAGTAATATCCTGAATTCGTAGAGTGTTTCCTACTAATTGCGCCATTGCTTGATAAACAGTATTTCTTAATTGGCGAACATTACCAGGCCAACCATACTGTGTTAAATAAACGGATAACTCCGGTGATATTACAGGTTTAGTTGCTTGCTGCTCAATGCAATATTGGTTAATAAAATGCATCGCTAACGGCATAATATCCGCTTTTCTTTCTCGCAACGGAGGTAGAGTTAACGTTAATACATTCAGGCGATAATAAAGATCTTCTCTAAACAACCCTTTTTGTACCAGTTCCCATAAATTTTTCTGCGTTGCACAAATAATGCGAACATTGACATTAACCTCGTGCTCCTCACCTACACGACGAAATGTCCCGTCATTTAAAAAGCGTAGAAGCTTAATTTGCATTTGAGGCGACATTTCGCCAATTTCATCAAGTAAAACGGTTCCTCTGTCGGCCTGCTCAAAGAAGCCTTTTTTTCCTTCAACAGCATTAGGGTAAGCCCCTGCTGCATAACCAAATAACTCACTTTCTACGACATCATCAGGCATTGAAGCACAATTGAGTCCCAAAAAAGGATTTCTAGCACGGGAACTAAGGAAATGACAGGCTTTAGCAAATAAATCTTTTCCTGTACCGGTATCCCCCACCAATAATAGTGGCGCATCCATTTTTGCCATTTTTTTGGCACGTTCAACAAGTTGTTTCATTTGAGAACTAACAGCAATAATCTTCTCAAACTCATGATTATCACTGACAATTAATTTTGAATGTTCATGAACAACATCTCGATATTTCAATAAAATAAGCGCGCCAACACAATGATTAGATTGGTTATCATCTGCAAGTTTTATTGGTACTATTTCCATATCAAAATTTTGTTTTTTTAAATTGATAGGAATAATTTCAGCAGAAGGATCTTTTTGTTCTAACCAACGATGGATATTAAAATTAGGGATCAGTTGATTGAATGATTTCTCGCTATTATCGTTAGCATCCAATTCAAACAGTTGACGAGTTGCCGGATTTTGTAATTTTATTTGGCCTTTAATATTAATAGAAAAAACCGGAACTGGCACAGATTCAAGCAGTGTCCACATGGCTCGATGCTCTTGTTCTGATGGCATAAATGCAACTGTCCGAACATCAATAACACCATTTATTCGCCGTATTTCCGCCATTAGCGGTTGAAATATATCAAAATCAATCTGTGAAAAATTCAGGTAGATAAGACCTATTGGAAATATTTCAATTCCACGTAAATCAATATTTTTTAATACTAGTAGATCCAATAATTCACGGGTTAACCCGATGCGATCTTCACAAGTGATTTCTAAACGCATTATAAACCTTCTTAATACTGAGTGACCCTGAACTTATTCTAGATATTATACATAAATATCAACCAAATAAAGAGCCTTGTCAGCAAAAGTTGACACCACTAGCATTTATTTTTACACAGATAAGCTTGTATTTTGGTTTTAATACCTGAATTGTTTATGCTTTAAAAAAATCAAATAATGAAAATGAAGAGTTTTTTATTATTTTTTTCAGCTCAAAATCAATAAGATATTCGATATCTTTTATTAAGGGGCATAATTCTCGACGTATTACTTTCTTAATGGTTTTACAGCCATTATCAAAACAAAAAAGAAGATACTCTAGAGCACTGATTGCCTGTTCTTTTTTATCTGTCTCTCTCAGATATTCAAAAAATTCTGATGTTTCTTTTATTTGAAATGGTTTAGATTGTTTTTGATACTGCTTTTTTTTAATTTCATCAATTGTTTCGCTAAGAATAGGGATCAAAATACTCAATTGTTTATCAATATTTGAAACATTAAGAGCAGAGCTAAGATAAAGTTGGCGTCTTTTCTTCGAGAGTTTTTTTATTACTGACATCTGTATTTCTTTCATTTTTCAACCTGATTAAAAGTATTATTTATTAACTCTTTTCCTATTTTTTATAAATAAAAAACCATCTCTATTTTTTAATAGAAATTTATCTACAAAGTAAATTTTTACAAATATATTGAGATAATATTTCTGCGGTAAACATCTTACCGTGATATTTAACGCCATTTATCACACTAAACTCAATACTATTTTCTATCAAAAAGGGAATGTTTTTATAGAAATTACGAATTTTTAACTAGAGATGCATGTATTTACAAATAAAAACAATGAGTTACAACCTATTTTCTTTTTGGATGTTTTTACTCTTTTTAAAGATATTTTATTTATCTAATTTCATTTGAAATAATTACACTATAATAAATAAAATATAGATAGTACTTTATAGTGTAGATCTATTTGTTTAGATATAAAATATCGACACTTAAGTCACTTGCATGATTTTATATAAACTATTTTTTGCTAAATTTTTATACAAAAAAACCGTAGAAATAACTCTACGGTTTTTATTTAAAATAACTCAATATTAGGAATTTTATTTTATTCTTTTTTCTTGCCACTAATTGTATTTTTTAATTTTCCTATAAGCTCTTTTCTAAAATCACCCAACTTAGGTTTATTATCATCGATCCAAGGCAGTGGTCGGCATAATTCCATTGCCTTGATCCCTAAACGTGCCGTTAATAAACCAGCGCCAATTCCTTGAGCTGCTCGTGTTGATAGTCGTGCGGCGAGATCTTGAGAAAGCCAATCCATCCCGACTTCTCTTACTAGTTCAGTAGCCCCTGCAAATGCAATATTGACTAATACAAGGCGAAATAATTTTAAGCGACTATAGTACCCTAGCTCTATACCATAAATTTCGGCGATACGATTAATTAAACGAATGTTACGCCAACCAATAAAAGCCATATCGACCATCGCTAGCGGACTTACTGCTATCATTAATGTTGATTCTGCAGCAGAGCGACTAATTTCAGCTCTCGCTTGTTTATCTAAAATAGGTTGAACTAATTGACTATAAAGCTCTAATACTTCCTTGTCATTATGCGTATCATGTAATGCACTCTGCCAACGAATTAGCGCAGGATGTTGTGAATGAATACCCGCTTGTTTAGCCAATTTCTCACAAAAAGGTCGACCATTACCCATCGCATGACTATAAAGTAATTCTTTTGCTCTATCTCTTTCATCTGCTCTTTGACGTAAGCGATAAATACGACGCCATTCTGTTATTACAGAGCCAATTCCTGCAATAACAATTAATCCCCCCGCACTTGCTGCACCTAATGCAATCCAATCAGAGTTTATCCAAGACTCATAAACCCATTGCCCTGTTTGAGCGATAACACTAATCCCTAAAATAGTACTTGCAACTGTGATTAAGCGTTTCCATACACTTTTTTTAGGTTTTAAAATAGATTGGACATCACCTTCTAACTGCCCTTCGTTTTCTTCATCTACTTGAGGATCAATAGGCAAAAATGCTTCATTTTCCTGAAAATCAATACCTTTTTTTAAGCTTACTTCATCTTGAAGTATGGGCTCTTTAAAATCAATTCGTGATTTTAATGGCTCATTCATTTTAATTTATCCCCTAACAAGAATTCCATTGCACTATCCATGCGAATATGAGGAACTGCGCTATCTCTTGATATTTGTTGTGGTCTAAAAGATTCGAAACTAAACCCTTGTTTTTCCCAAAATGCTTTTTCAGGCAATCGTTTAGGAACTTCACCAGGGAAATACACCAAAGGTTTGTTATCACTTAAACGAAAACCTTTTAATGCTGGAATTTTTTCACCATGGTGATCCACAATGCCACTTTCAGTTGCAGCAATAGAGGCAAGCCCCATACAATCAATGCTGATCCCTTCAAAAATAGCATTTTGTTTAGCATCTTGAATAAGTTGTTGAAGCAATGAAACTAAATTTTCGTGCTGATCAACTGTAATATGATCAGCTTTAGTCGCTGCAAATAATAACTTATCAATGCAAGGTGAAAATAAGCGTCTAAGTAAGGTTCTTTTTCCATAATGAAAACTGCGCATTAATTGTGTTAATGCTTGGCGCATATCATTAAAAACATCAGCACCTTGATTTAAAGGTTGTAGGCAATCCACTAAAACAATTTGTCTATCAAATCCTTGAAAATGATCTCGATAAAAACCTTTTACCACATGCTGGCCATAATATTCATACCGTTGCTTTAGCATGCCAATATTAGTCCGTTTATCAGCATTCTTTAATTTGGCAATATCATGCTGTTGTAAATCAGGCCAAGGAAAAAACTGCAAAACAGGCGCACCTGCTAATTCACCAGGTAAAACAAAACGCCCCGGTTGAATAAAATGAAGCCCTTCTTTTTTACATGCTAATAAATAGTCAGTGTAAGCAGAGGCAATATCCGCTAATAATGTTTCATCAGCAGGTGCAAAGGGATCGCATTTTTTAAGTTGTGTTTGCCAATTTTGTTCTGGCAATGTTCTTTGGCGATTTACCTTATTCATTTGCTCTGACCATTCAAAATAATCTTGCTCAAGCATCGGTAAATCTAATAACCATTCGCCAGGGTAATCCACTATCTCTAAATAAAGCGAAGATGTTTCTTTGATAAAACGCGTTAATGACTCATTTGAGCGATAACGTAATTGTAAACGAATTTCACTCACTCCTTTGGTTGGAACTGGCCAACTTGGAGGTGTGTGATAAAGCGATTCCATTCCTTCGTCATAAGTAAATCGGGGGATATTTAAATTATGCTGAGGAATACGTTTTACACCCAATAGTTGCTTATCTCGTGCCGCTGAAAATAACGGTAAACGCGCACCAGTATGCACATTAATAAGTTGATTAACTAAAGAAGTAATAAATGCCGTTTTACCACTTCGGCTTAATCCAGTTACCGCTAAGCGAAGGTGTCTATCAACACCACGATTAATAAAAGCTGTAAGTTCATTTTGTAGGCGTTTCATGTTTCTCCCAAGACATTTGACGCGATAGCTTATTTAAACCTGCTTTAATAACAGGCTCTGCTATCAATAGAACCAACCAACGTAACGGTTTGCTACTTACGCGTTTTATTATACTGCCAGTTATTGCGGCCGGCCCAAATAAAGTCAATAACATTAACCCAAATGTTAACCCTTTTTTGGCAAAGTAGGTGAGTTTATTTGTTTTTAGCGAGATATAAGCTTGATTGATATTCACAGCACTCTCCTCAATCAGTAATTTTGCTCATTTATAATACATTTAGTAGAAAATAAACCGACTTAACGAAAGACGCTCCTAAATCGGAGCGTCTTATCGGATTAAATGATGAAAATATTACAGATCGCGAAAGCGTTTATTTAACTGATAGCTGGAAGAAGTAATATATCGTTCCATTTGTTGTAAACGTTTTTCACCTTGCATTAATTGATTATCAACACCACTTAAAATTTCTTTTAAACTCTCCTGTTGCTCATCACCTTGTTGATAATTAGCAGGCGCAGGCTCCATAAAGAAACTCAAAACAAGATAAGCAACAATCGTTAAGCCAAAAAATCCAGCAAAAAGTGCAATCACCGCAATAACCCTGACAAGTAAAACAGGAATATTAAAATAATGGGCAAGGCCTGCGCATACGCCACGGATCACGCCCTCTTGTGGCAAGCGATACAATTGTTTGCTTTGTACCGTCATTATGATTGCCTCCAGTTAGGATGTTCTGCATCAAGTATTTGTTCTAGCGTCTTAATGCGTTCCTGCATTTGCTGAGCCTTATCCACCAGCGCGCTCAGTCGCTGCATTTCTTGTTGGGTTAACTGAACATTCCCACCACCTTTCTGATTGCTGTAATGCAACCACAGCCAGATAGGGAGAACAAATAAAATAAAAATGGTCAGTGGTATTCCCAGAAATATATAGCCCATTACATATCCTTTATAAGATGGTTATTACGCTTGCTGTTACTCTTTATTGATATTGATTTTAGCTTTTAATGCCGCTAATTGCGCGCTAATTTCATCATCAGCTTTTAATTCAGCAAACTGTTGGTCTAATGATTTCTCTTTACCTAACCCGTAGCTTTGTGCTTCACCTTCCATATGATCAATACGGCGCTCAAATTGTTCAAAACGCGCCATTGCTGCATCCATTTTACCGCTGTCTAATTGGCGACGAACTTGACGAGATGAATTTGCTGCTTGATGGCGAACAACTAAAGACTGTTGTTTAGCACGAGTTTCTGTCAATTTATTTTCTAATTCACTGATTTCACCTTTCAAACGAGTCAAGGTTTCATCAATGATAATCAACTCATGTTTTAGCGTATCATTAACTGAAGCAACACGTTGTTTTTCAATTAATGCTGCACGCGCTAAATCTTCTTTGTCTTTAATCAGAGCTAGTTCAGCTTTATCTTGCCAATCTTTAATCTGTTTTTCCGCTTGTTCGATACGACGCTCTAATCCTTTCTTTTCAGCTAAAGTACGTGCAGATGTTGTACGTATCTCAACTAACATATCTTCCATTTCTTGGATCATTAGGCGGATCATTTTTTCAGGATCTTCCGCTTTATCTAATAAAGAAGCGATATTGGCATTAATAATGTCAGCAAAACGTGAAAATATACCCATGATGTCATCCTTAATAGCTATGCTAATTAGTAATGTTAAATATTTCATTAAATGGCGTCATCTAATCATAACGCCCGGCTTACTTTAGTTAATACAATTAACGTGCCAACTTTTAAAGTTCACCTAACCTATTAATAATAGTTAATTTATATTGTTCGCCTATTTTTCGAACACCTGATAAACTGGTAAAAAATACCTCACTATGGTGAATTTAACCAATGAATGAGAATTTAGAGACAATAATCGGTGTTGATAGTCAATTTATTGATGTTTTAGAACAAACTTCAGCACTTGCTCAATTAAAAAAACCAGTATTAATTATTGGTGAACGAGGTACAGGTAAAGAGTTAATCGCTCATCGACTACACTACCTTGCACCTTGGTGGCAAGGCCCTTTTATTTCTATCAACTGCTCTGCGCTTAATGATAACTTGCTCGATTCTGAACTTTTTGGTCATGAAGCTGGGGCTTTCACTGGTGCTAAAAATCGTCATCAAGGGCGTTTTGAACGTGCTGATGGTGGCTCTCTTTTTCTTGATGAACTGGCAACAGCACCAATGCTTGTACAAGAAAAATTATTACGAGTTATTGAATATGGTCATTTAGAGCGTGTTGGTGGCAGTCAATCTTTGCATGTGGATGTTAGGCTTATCTGCGCCACAAATGCAGATTTACCTGCAATGGCTGAAGAAGGTAAATTTCGCGCGGATTTACTGGATAGATTAGCTTTTGATGTCATCCGATTGCCCCCGCTGAGGGAACGCAGGGCTGATATTATGTTACTTGCTGAAAACTTCGCGATTTCAATGTGCCAAGAATTGGGATTACCTTTTTTTCCTGGTTTTAGTGATAACGCATGCCAAATTCTTTTAGACTATTCATGGCCTGGTAATATTCGTGAGCTAAAAAATGTTGTGGAGCGTTCGGTTTATCGCCACGGAACCAGCGATAGAGAATTAGACAATATTATTATTAACCCTTTTGCAGGCTTGCAAACACCGATATCAAAACAATCACCATTAGAAAAAAAGATTTCGTCTTTTTCACTACCTGATTTACCTCTTGATTTGCGACAATGGCAAAATGAAATGGAAAAAATATTAGTGAGCAACGCGTTGAAAGAGAGTTTATATAATCAAAAAGAAGCTGCTGAAAAACTGAAGTTAAGCTACGATCAATTTAGAGGATTGATTAAAAAGCACCAAGTAACAACATAACATAATGATTAATAATGATTTTTGTTTTGCAGGGGGAGTGTTTTTAAAAAAGAGGCAAAAAAAAAGCCAGCACCCGAGCTGGCTAGTAAAAAAATACTGGAAGCAATGTGAGCAATGTCGTGCCTTCTGCGGAAAACCTCTTACCGCTGAAGGACAATACGGATGATAATCTTTATCATTAGCATTTGTAAAGCTTTTTGTTGAGAATTTTTCTCACTTTGTTTTTTTGACTATTTGGGGATAGAAAGTTTTTTAAGTTACAATAGCAAAATCGTTTCTCTAAAAGACATTATTATGCGCCCTATTTTACTTATTGGTACTCTGCTAGTTAGCTTAACAAGTGCAACTTGTATCGCAGATGTAGCACCAAAAACACAAGCGCTATCGATAAAACAAGAGCCAACTCCAATTAATCAAAATGGCTTTGTTTATTGTGTTGATGGCAGTGTGAATACCTTTAATCCACAATTATCAAGTAGTGGATTAATCATCGATCCCCTTGCCGCGCAACTTTATGATCGTCTTTTAGATGTTGACCCTTACACTTATCGTCTTATTCCTGAGATAGCCGCTCGTTGGGAATCGCTAGATAATGGCGCAACATACCGCTTTTATTTGCGTAAAAATATCTCGTTTCAACAAACATCGTGGTTTACACCTACACGAAAACTCACAGCAGATGATGTGATTTTTAGTTTTGAACGGATGATCAACCCAAAAAATCCTTATAATCAAATCAATGGTGGAAAATATCCCTATTTTGATAGCTTAAGTTTTGCCGACAATATCCAATCAGTTAAAAAATTGGGTCAATACACAGTCGAATTTAGTTTAAAAGAGCCTGATGCCTCTTTTTTATGGCATTTAGCAACACATTACGCCCCTATTCTTTCCGCTGAATATGCACAAAGCTTAGAGAAATCGGGCAACCAGACACAACTTGATTGGAAACCAGTAGGTACAGGCCCTTTCTTTCTAGATGAATATCAACCAGGACAATTTGTTCGTTTATTTAGAAATAACGACTATTGGAAGGGTCAGCCTAAAATGCAACAAGTTGTTATTGATATGGGAGCTGGAGGTACAGGCCGTATATCTAAACTATTAACAGGCGAATGTGATGTTTTAGCCTATCCAGCGGCTAGCCAATTAAAAGTTTTACGTGATGATCCTCGGTTAAGATTAACATTGCGCTCAGGTATGAATATCGCTTATTTAGCCTTTAATACTAGTAAGCCTCCACTCAATGATCTTAAAGTTCGCCAAGCTATTGCTTATGCCATAAATAATGAACGTTTAATGGAATCGATTTATTATGGTACAGCTGAAACAGCCGCATCGGTACTTCCTCGTGCATCTTGGGCTTATGATAATCGTGCAAAAATCACAGAGTACAATCCTGAGAAATCGAAACAAATACTAAAAGAGCTAGGGCTTGATGGACTTAAATTGAACCTTTGGGTACCCAGCGCATCACAATCTTACAACCCAAGCCCATTAAAAATGGCTGAGCTCATTCAGGCAGACTTAGCTCAAGTGGGCATTCAAATGAATATTCGCCCAATTGAAGGGCGATACCAAGAAACCAGTATGATGGATAGGACTCATGATATGACGTTATCTGGCTGGTCAACAGACAGTAACGATCCTGATAGTTTTTTCCGTCCTCTCTTTAGTTGTGCAGCTATTAGTTCACAAACTAACCTTAGTCATTGGTGCCTACCAAGTTTTGATGATATTTTAAAAAAAGCGCTTTATAGTCAGCAACTTGCTTCAAGAATAGATTATTATCATCAAGCACAAGATATTCTCGCTCAAGAACTCCCTGTATTGCCTTTAGCTAATTCTTTACGTATGCAAGCATATCGCTATGATATTAAAGGATTACTATTAAGTACTTTCGGTAATGCGTCTTTTGCTGGTGTTTATCGAGAAGCAGAAGTGGATGAACAAAATCACAAGAAAGAGGCTATAAAATAATCCATGATTATTTATTCAATACGTCGATTGCTTTTATTACTTGTGACACTGTTCTTTTTGTCACTGGTGAGCTTTAGCCTAAGCTATTACACGCCAAATGGTCCATTAAGTGGTGCATCACTAATAGATGCCTACTTTTTTTATGCTCACAATATGACTCATTTTGATTTTGGTATTTCTTCTATTAATGGAGAACCCATTAAAGCGCAATTAATTGAGGCATTGCCAGCAACAATGGAACTTTGCACCTTAGCCTTTCTTTTTGCCTTAATTGTGGGTATTCCTGCTGGGATCATTGCTGGTGTTTGGCGTAATAAATCTGCTGATATTATTATCAGTAACTTTGCGCTCTTAGGTTTTTCGGTGCCTGTTTTTGGACTTGCCTTGTTATTAACACTTTTCTTCTCACTAAAACTGGGTTGGCTTCCTGTTTCTGGTCGTATTGATTTACTTTATAACTTACAGCCTATTACAGGTATTGCATTAGTTGATGCTTGGTTATCTAATTCACCTTATCGCCAGCAAATGATTATTAATGTATTACAACATCTGATTTTACCTGTAACAACACTTGCTATTGCACCCACTACAGAAGTTATTCGATTAATGCGCAATAGTACGGAAGAAATTATGTCAGAGAACTACGTGAAGGCAGCCGCAACTCGAGGTCTTTCACGTTTTACAATTATTCGTCGCCATATTCTTCATAATGCTTTACCCCCTATCATCCCTAAATTAGGCTTACAGTTCTCCACCATGCTTACACTTACCATGGTGACAGAAATTGTATTTAATTGGCCGGGACTCGGCCGCTGGTTAGTCACAGCAATCCGCCAACAAGATTACTCTGCGATTTCCGCAGGAGTGATGTTAGTAGGTTCAATGGTCATTGTTGTTAACGTCTTATCAGATATTGTAGGCGCTATGAGTAATCCAATGAAACACAAGGTGGGATATGCCTTTAGATAGCCAATTTTATAAAGAGAAAAAAACACCAACACCCGCAGCGGTGATTTGGCAATGTTTTTCTAAAGACGTTATCTCAATGGTAGGGTTTTATGGTGTTCTTTTTCTCTTAGTATTGAGTGTAATTGGCCCTTATATTGCGCCTTATGCTCTTGATCAACAGTTTTTCGGACATCAATTAACGCCACCATCTTGGTATCAAAACGGGAACGTTTCTTACTTTTTTGGTACAGATGACTTAGGCAGAGATGTTTTTAGTCGAATTTTAATTGGGACAAGTATGACCTTTGGTGGTGCATTTATTGTCACTTTTGCTGCGACATTAATGGGGTTAATTATTGGTTGTTTTGCAGGGATGACTCATGGTTTAAAATCCGCCATTCTTAACCATATATTAGATACCTTATTATCAATTCCATCACTACTTCTGGCCATTATTGTTGTAGCTTTTGTGGGAACAAGCCTTGGCCATGCCATGATAGCGATTTGGCTAGCATTGTTACCTCGCTTAGTCAGAATGATCTATTCTGCGGTCAATGATGAATTAAACAAAGAGTATGTCATTGCTTCTCGACTTGATGGCGCATCGAATATTTCCATTTTATGGTATACCGTATTACCTAATATTACCCCTGTATTGGTCTCTGAATTAACGCGTGCTTTTTCAATCGCTATTCTTGATATTACCGCATTGGGTTTCCTCAATTTAGGCGCTCAGCTTCCTTCTCCTGAATGGGGTGCCATGCTGGGCGATTCACTTGAATTAATTTATGTCGCCCCATGGACTGTCTTAATTCCAGGCGCCACAATCATGATCAGCGTTTTATTGGTGAACCTATTAGGAGATGGTTTACAGCGTGCAATAAATGAGGGAGTTGAATAATGCCTTTATTAGATATACGCAATTTAACCATTGAATTTATGACGCCTGATGGGCCAGTTAAAGCCGTCGATCGTGTTTCTATTACCTTAAATGAAGGTGAAGTCAGGGGGCTTGTCGGTGAATCAGGATCAGGTAAAAGCTTAATTGCAAAAGCCATTTGTGGCGTCACTAAAGATAATATCAACGTAACTGCTGATCGTTTCCGATTTGATGATATTGATTTACTTAAATTATCCCCAAGAGCGCGACGTCGTGTCATTGGTCATAATATTTCAATGATTTTTCAAGAGCCACAATCTTGTCTTGATCCTGCGACAAAAATTGAACAGCAGTTGATACAAGCTATCCCAGGTTGGACATTTAAAGGTCATTGGTGGCAACGCTTTCATTGGCGAAAACGCCGTGCAATTGAATTATTGCACCGTGTAGGTATTAAAGATCACAAAGATATTATGCGCAGTTACCCTTATGAATTAACAGAAGGTGAATGCCAAAAAGTGATGATAGCTATCGCCATTGCTAATCAGCCTCGATTGTTGATTGCGGATGAACCGACTAACGCAATGGAACCCGCAACACAAACACAAATATTTCGTTTACTTACTCGACTTAATCAAAATAATAATATGACAATTCTTTTGATTAGCCATGATTTGCAATGGATGAGTAAATTGGCGAATAAAATTACAGTGATGTATTGTGGTCAAATGGTTGAAACTGCCTCTCCCGATGAACTATTAGTAACACCTTATCATCCTTATACTCAAGCATTGATACGCTCTATTCCTGATTTTACCAACTCATTGGCACATAAGAGCCGTTTAAATACATTGCCTGGAGCAATCCCTTCGCTTGAACATCTACCCGTAGGTTGTCGTTTAGGCCCACGTTGCCCATATGCACAACGCCAGTGTATTGAAGCCCCTCGGTTACGTTTATTTAAAAACCATGCTGTGGCTTGTCATTTCCCATTAAATGTGGAGCCAACTGATGTTCGATAAACTGCTTGAGGTAAAAAATCTTTCAAAAACTTTTCGCTATCGCACTGGATTATTCCGGCGTCAACAATTAGAAGCTGTAAAACCAGTTAGTTTTACACTTGAGCCAAAACAAACCTTAGCCATTATTGGTGCTAATGGTTCAGGAAAATCTACATTAGCAAGAATGTTATCAGGTGTAACTGAGCCTACCGGCGGGGATATTTTTATTAATGGGCATCAACTCCATTTCGGTGATTATCCTTATCGTAGCCAACGCATTAGAATGATATTCCAAGATCCCACTAACTCATTAAATCCGCGCCAACGTATTGGTCAAACATTAGATATTCCTTTGCGTCTTAATACGGATTTAAGTGCTATTGAACGTGAAAAGCGCATTTATCAGACATTACGCCAAGTGGGCCTTTTGCCTGAACATGCAAACTATTATCCCCATATGTTTGCATCAGGTCAGCGCCAACGTATTGCGCTTGCAAGAGCATTAATTTTACAACCTCAAGTAATTATTGCTGACGAGGCTATCGCATCATTGGATATGTCCTTACGATCACAAATTATAAATTTGATGTTAGAACTGCAAGAAACTCATGATATTGCCTATATTTATGTAACACAAAACTTAGGTATGACTAAACATATTAGCGATAAGATTATTGTGATGGATAATGGTGAAGTTGTTGAACGCGGTAATACAGCTGAAGTCCTTGCTTCACCTTTACATGAAGTCACACGAAGATTGGTTGCAAGCCATTTTGGTGAAGCCTTAACAGCCGAAGCTTGGCGTCAAGATTTAACTTAAGTGTAAACAATATAGGCCTAATGTTAATTGCACATTATTTCGCCCTTTTCCCTTAACTCCTCGGAGGTGCTAGGGAAATTAAACAAATTTACAAATGTCGTGGTAGAATCAGCCACGTTTATTAACAATAAGCGTGATAACCCAACAGATAAATAAAACTGTGAATGATGTTATTATCGCGATTTACGAAAAAACAAGGATACAGCTATGGGCTTTATGACCGGCAAACGCATTCTTATTACTGGTGTTGCTAGTAAATTATCAATTGCTTATGGTATTGCCAAAGCTATGCGTGACCAAGGTGCAGAACTTGCATTTACTTACCAAAATGAAAAACTGAAACCACGCGTTGAAGAATTTGCAGCATCATTAGACTCAAATATCGTATTAGAGTGTGATGTGTCAAAAGACGAAAGCATCGATACCATGTATGCAGAACTTGCAAAAGTTTGGCCAAAATACGATGGTTTTGTTCACTCTATCGGTTTTGCACCTGCTGACCAACTAGATGGTGACTATGTTAACGCTGTTACTCGTGAAGGTTTTAAAATTGCTCACGATATTAGCGCATACAGCTTTGTTGCGATGGCAAAAGCAAGCCGTGAAATGCTAAATCCAAACTCTGCTCTGTTAACTCTGACTTATTTAGGTGCTGAACGTGCAATCCCTAATTATAACGTCATGGGTCTGGCTAAAGCGTCTTTAGAAGCTAACGTACGTTACATGGCAAACGCCATGGGTCCTGAAGGTATTCGTGTTAACGGTATCTCTGCTGGCCCAATCCGTACATTAGCGGCGTCTGGTATCAAAGACTTCCGTAAAATGTTAAGCCATTGCGAATCAGTAACCCCTCTACGTCGCACTGTAACAACCGAAGATGTTGGTAATACAGCAGCATTCTTATGCTCTGATTTATCAGGTGGTATTACTGGCGAAATCATCCACGTTGATGGTGGCTTTAGCATTGCAGCAATGAATGAATTAGAACTAAAATAATTCTATTGCCTAAATAACAAAAGCCAGCCTTAATGATTTTAGGCTGGCTTTTTTGTGAGAATAACATTCCTGCGTATATTCATTTCATCCTCCCTGTTAGATTTTTTAAGCTTTTTCTATGTTTAATTATTTGGCTCTTTTGTTGATGAATATCCATATTTCATCTTGTTTTCACTCTTTTTGAACTTCATATTTAGAGCAATAACTTTTTAGATAAATATAACTTTTGTTTTTTAGTTAATTCCTATAATCTTTTCACTTATTACAGATAAAATAATCACATATTAATAAAAGGATTTAATGTATGAAGAAATTTAAATTTCTGTTTTATATTTTTGCCATTATCGGTGTGATTATTTTTATCGTTGCTTTATTTGTTATTAAATCAGAATTGCATTTAGTAAGAAATGGCATAGAAACAACAGGTGTTGTTATTGATCAAAGTATGAGTCAGTCCTCTAATGAGAGAAGTGTTTATCACCCTATTATTCAATTTACTACTAATGATAATAGAAAAATTACTTTTCGCTCACTAGAAGGAAGTAACCCACCTCGTTTTCATCTTGGTGAAAACATTAGTGTTATTTATCTTCAAAATGATCCTCAAAGAGCAACAATTAACAACTTTTTAGGCTTATATGGTGCAGGCACTATATTAGGTATTTTTGGCTTGGTATTTGCCTCAACGGGACTTATCCCTCTGTATTTTATAAGAAGAAAAGCCAATAGAAATCAACGATTGAAACGTGATGGTATGCCTATTAATGTGAAAATATCTGAGGTCATTATTAATAATAATATTCGAATTAATCACCGTTCTCCTTATCAAATCATCGCAGATTATCATGACACATTAAATAATCGTTTAATTCGTTATAAAAGTGGTTATATATTTTTTGATCCCACTCCTTATATTAATAAAGAACTGGTTACAGTCTATGTTGATAAGAGAAATCCCAAGATTTATTACCTTGATATTTCTTTCCTACCTTCATTTGAAGAATGATAATTAATATAAAGAATACTTATTTTCTTATAATTTCATCAATTATCTGTCTTGTTCACAGATTTACAAAAGCCTTTTTCATTCGCATCATTTGAGTTTGCTAATTTCTTAGAACGCCTTATTATCTTATGTTAATGAAGATATTTTTTGATATCCGTAAGTCATTATCACCATCTCATTGATAGGGAGCTATTCAATATGAAATTGTACTACACACCGGGTAGTTGCTCACTTTCCCCTCATATCGTTTTACGTGAAACGGGCCTAGATTTCTCTATTGAACGCATCGATTTACGTGCTAAAAAAACAGAGTCAGGTAAAGATTTTCTAACCATCAACCCTAAAGGGCAGGTTCCTGTCCTTCAATTAGATAATGGTGATATTCTGACTGAAGGCGTTGCTATTGTTCAATACCTTGCAGACTTAAAACCAGATAGAAATTTAATTGCACCACCAAAAACATTAGAACGTTATCACCAAATAGAATGGTTAAATTTTCTTGCGAGTGAAGTTCATAAAGGCTATAGCCCACTATTTTCACCCGATACTCCAGAAAGCTACTTGCCAGTAGTTAAAACCAAACTCAAAAGTAAATTTGCTTATATCAATGATATCTTAAGCAAACAGAAATTTGCATGTGGTGAGTATTTTACTGTTATTGATGCTTATTTATTTACATTAAGCCAATGGGCACCGCATGTTGGCTTAGATTTATCTGATCTAACACATCTACAAGATTACTTAAAACGCATTGCACAACGCCCTAATGTACATAGCGCACTGATTACTGAAGGGTTAATTAAAGAGTAATCTCTTTTCTATTTTTTAATTTAAATAGCTCAAGTGACATATAATTACTTGAGCTATTCTCTTTTAAATGCACAGACACTAAATGTGGTTATCTAAAGTAATACACTTTCATATCTGTATCTAAAAAGTACTCAGGGAAATGACTTTACTAGGTTAATAGGATATTACATGATTAACGTTTCTACTTACTTAAAAATAAGAGATAATTTTATTAATATCAATGACTATAATGGTTTATTAAAAGATACTTTCTATATTGAAGGTGCCATAGAATTATCTATTTATAATACTAAAATAATCGATATAAGCATGTGGGATTATGTTGACCAACTATGGAGCTATCTAGTCGAAGGTTTAGTTAAAATAAATGAAAATCAAGAGTTTAAAACTAACTTTCCTGACCAGCCTATTGAAATAAAATTTCAGCCTATCAATGAAAATGTGCTCATTACCATCAATGCCAACGGATCAAGAAAGTCGTTTATAAATAAACACCTGCTTATAAAAACAATGGCATTACATGCACAAGGATTTTTTAATAAGTTAGTAACCTTTAAAGGTATTGTTCTTAATGATTATGCTATTGATTTTCAAAATATAGAAAACTTACTAAAAAAAGAAAATTAATATAAAAATAAAGGAAATAAAATGAATAATAATTTCGAACACTGCAAAAAAAACATTTCATTGTTTGAAATAGAACAATTAGAGAATAATTTAAAATATAAATTTCCCAATGATTTTGTTGAACATTACCTACAATTTAATGGAGGAGTCCCTCTAAAGAGTTGGTATTATATCAATAATGATATTGAACCTCTTGAAATTGCAACGTTTAAATCTATAAAACACTGTGACTTAACTTTAGATAGTAGTACTTCATTAATCGATAATTGTTATTATTATATGATTGAAAAAAAAGTTATTCCTCAAAACATCATCCCCTTTGCTATTGATTGGGGTGGGAATTTTTTCTGCATTAATCAAGATGATAATAGTGTGCTATTTTATGCGATAGATCTCTTTAATGATGAACTAACTCTTGAAGAAAACCATAAAAACGCTCAACTCTATTTAGCTCCTTCATTTGATGTTTTTATCAATAATCTAATGAGTGAAGATGAGATAGACGGCTTATAATACGTATAATCCATTGATATCTTACAACTGGCTCCTAAAAAAACGGAAACTATTAAGCCTCCGTTCTGGTTCTAATCAAATTTGTTTTATTGCAATTAATCTATCTGTGTTGCACAGAATCTATGTGTTGGATGCACCATTTGATCTTGTGCAGCAACGAGTTGCAATTCGTACTCATTCATTTCTTTCGTTTTGAGCATCACTTCATAAACTGCCGCGGCAACGTGTTCTAATGCAGTTTGTAACTCAACCCCTTTGAGTAAATCCACCAGCATTAAACCACTGGTTAAATCACCGACTCCCACGGGTTGACGCTCACCAAAATCAACTAATGGGCGACTAACATGCCAACTATGTTCTGCGGTTACTAACAGCATTTCAAAGCGATCATGGCGATATCCAGCACGTGATAAGTGTTTTACTAATACAATCTTAGGGCCTTGTTTACACAATTCACGAGCAGCATTTACGCACTCATCAACGTTGTGAAGTGCTTTACCACCACTTAATGTTTCAAGCTCTAAAAGATTAGGGGCAATAATATCGCTAATTGGTAAAGCTTCTTCACACAGCACACCTGAAACTGCAGGAGGGACAATACAACCTTTTTCAGGATGCCCCATCACAGGATCACAAAAATACCATGCGTTAGGATTGGCTTGTTTTACTTTTTTAACGATATCAACAATACGCAAACCTTGTTCAGCCGATCCCAAATAACCACTTAGTACAGCATCACATTGTGAGAGCTTGCCGATTGCGGCAATACCATCAACAATTTCTGTAATATGTTCTGCTGACATAACGCATCCAGTCCATTTTTCTGGGTACTGTGTGTGGTTTGAAAATTGCACTGTATTTAAAGGCCAAACGTTCACACCCATCCGACGCATTGGAAACTCAGAAGCACTGTTACCCGCGTGACCGAAAACAACATGAGATTGAATAGAGAGTATATTTTTCATGACATAAACCGATTATTGTGAATACACACAACACCCAAGCTTTATCATCATAGGCGAGGTATATACGTTATTTATTGTTATTAAGAAAAAGGGCAACTCACTGGCTGCCCTTTACTGTCAATTATTTCCAGATAACAAGGCAGTAGTGTTTTTTACCGCGACGTAAAATAGAATAATGACCAAATAAGAAATCTTTTTCTTCAAAGACGTATTCAGGATTGTCTTGTTTTTCACCGTTAATTGAAACAGCGTTAGAGCCAATCATTGTACGAGCCTGACCACGAGAAGGAACTAATTCTGCGTTAACCAGAGCTTGTTGCAAATCACTGCCTTTTTCTAATTCAATTGTCGGCATACCGTCTTGTGCTAATTGTTCAAGATCAGCTTGGGTTAAGTCTGCAATTGCACCAGAGAATAAGCTTTCTGTAATACGTTTAGCAGCGACTAATCCCTCTTCACCGTGAACTAAACCAGTAACTAGTTCTGCTAATACACGTTGAGCACGAGGCGCTTGACCGCTATTTTTATCTTCTTCTTCAAGTGCATTAATTTCTTCAATGCTCATAAAGGTGAAGAATTTTAAGAAGCGATAAACGTCAGCATCTGCTGTATTGATCCAGAACTGATAGAATTTGTATGGGCTTGTTTTCTTAGGATCTAACCAAACCGCACCGCCTTCTGTCTTACCGAATTTAGTTCCGTCAGATTTAGTAATTAATGGTACAGTCATACCAAATACTTGTTTCTGATTGAAACGGCGGGTTAAATCGATACCTGAAGTGATATTACCCCACTGATCAGAGCCACCGATTTGTAATTCAACACCTAAATGCGTATTTAATGACGCGAAGTCATAAGCTTGTAATAGGTTATAGGCGAATTCAGTAAAAGAGATACCCACATCGTCACGGTTTAAACGCTGTTTAACCGCTTCTTTGTTGATCATTTGGTTCACAGAGAAGTGTTTACCGATATCACGCAGGAATGTCAGCACATCCATTTGACCAAACCAGTCATAGTTGTTTGCTAATTCCGCACTGTTTTCACCACTGTCGAAATCTAAGAAAGGTGACACTTGTTTACGAATTTTTTCTACCCATTCGTGAACAGTATCTTGGGTATTCAGTTTGCGCTCGGTGGCTTTAAAACTAGGATCACCAATCAGACCCGTTGCACCACCCACCAACGCCACAGGCTTATGCCCGGCTAGTTGGAATCGTTTTAAACACAGCAAAGGAACCAAATGCCCCAAGTGCAGGCTATCAGCGGTAGGATCGAAGCCACAATAGAGAGCGATAGGACCTTGCTCCAAACGCTCTACTAAAGCTGCCTCATCCGTGACCTGAGCGATTAGCCCACGCTCCTGCAATTGTGTGATTAGGTTCTTGCTAGACATCAATGACTCCATCGGTTTATTGTTTTTTGTCTATTTAAAATATAAGTGAAACACAAGTGGTATAGCATAAAGCGCCACTACGTTAAGTACCAGTAGAAAAAGACTTTTTGAGACAAATTTATTAGCGCCCTATTAAGGTGCTAATCGCTCAACATCCCATCCTTGTGGTGATTTTTGGTAGATAAAGCGATCGTGTAGACGATTTTCTCGTCCTTGCCAAAATTCAACAGATTCAAATGTCACACGATATCCACCCCAGAAACTCGGTAATGGGACTTCTCCATTTTGGAATTTCTGTTTTAATTCCATAAACTTACTTTCCAACACGCCTCTTGCAGAAATGCGAGAAGACTGTTGAGAAGCCCAAGCCGCAATTTGACTATCTTTAGGGCGACTGTGGAAGTATTTCAAAACCTCAATAGGCGAAAGTTTTTCTGCCTTCCCTAAAAAACAGACTTGTCTTTCTAAGGGATACCAAGGAAATAACAAACTCACTCTTTGGTTATGCTCTAAATGACTCGCTTTACGACTGCCCAAGTTGGTGTAAAAAACTAATCCATGTTCGTCAAAGTGCTTTAATAACACGATACGCTGGTAAGGTTGTCCATTTTCATCAACAGTTGCAACACACATTGCTGTAGGATCGCTTAAACGCGCTTCACAAGCTTGTTTTAGCCATTTTTCAAACAATACCAATGGCTGTTCAGTTAGTTCATGACGTCGTAATCCACCTTTCATATATTCACGGCGTAAATCAGCAACATCAATAAAATCAAGATCTGTCATTTTTCATTCTCTCTCTTTTGAGAAACTGCATTCAGCATATCACGCTTAACGAGGATTTGTAGGGTAAATCGCCCCTAAAACGGTTTCTCTTGATGCCCCTGTGACAGAAGGTAAATTTCCTGATTCATTGGCAATAGTTCTAGCTGCAAGCCAAGCAAATGCAAGCGCTTCCATATCATCACCACTTAAACCATATTTATCTGTAGGTGCCACTTCTGTGCCTGGTAATAATGAGGCCAAACGATGCATAATTTGCCCATTTCTAGCACCTCCACCACAGACTAAAAGACGTTCACATCCCCCGCTTAATTGTATTTGTTGCACAATACTGATAGCGGTTAATTCAACTAAAGTGGCTTGTACATCTTCTGGGAAAACATTAGGTACTCTTGCTAAATGATAGTTTAACCATTGCGTATTAAAATATTCTCGCCCG
This sequence comes from Proteus genomosp. 4 str. ATCC 51469, assembly GCF_003144375.1. Lineage (NCBI taxonomy): Bacteria > Pseudomonadati > Pseudomonadota > Gammaproteobacteria > Enterobacterales > Morganellaceae > Proteus > Proteus genomosp. 4. The sequence continues at coordinate 119,933 of NZ_PENV01000008.1, read as the reverse complement.
GTACTTTTAGGTGCTGAACGAGAAAAATAAGGATCAGACAGCATATCTTTTAATAATGCAGCATTTACTTTTCCGGTTGATGCCCATTGCCCATTATCATCATAAGGCGTTTGGTTGTGTATCCAGTTCCAGCTATCTAACAACATATTGCCAGGGCCAGTGTCATAGCCTTTTACTGCAACACCAGGCAATAATAATGAAATATTGGCAATACCCCCAATATTTAAAATAATACGTCTCTCGATAGAATGCCCTAATACTGCAAGGTGAAAAGCAGGCACTAAAGGCGCGCCTTGTCCACCATATGCAATATCACGACGACGGAAATCACCGACAGTGGTGATCCCTGTCAATGCAGCCACACGATTGTTGTCACCGATTTGCATAGTAAATGGCATATCACTTTCAGGTTCATGCCAGACCGTTTGTCCATGGCACCCTATCGCCGTAATATCGCTTGCACTAAGTTTTACTTTTGCCAGTAACTCTATAATTGCTTGAGCATATAGCTCTCCTAATTGTGCATCTAATAAGCCTAGCTCATGTAGAGTAGTGGGTTGTCCTTGGCAAACAGCTAAAATACGTTGACGTAGAAGTTGTGGATAAGGTAAAAAATGAGTTTCTTGTTGTGCAACGAACTTATTATTGATTGCAGCTAATACAACATCAACACCATCTAAGCTTGTGCCAGACATCACGCCAATGTATCGCCCTGCTCTCATGTTCTTTTCCTTATAATCAAGATGATGCAAATTTTTAACATATAATGTTATATTCTCTTTTTTCAGAAATCTCTTCTGTTTTTACTATCGGCCTTTACTATATAGTAAGCTATATATTATTAAAATCAGTGTCGACATAAGTAAAAAATAGTCTATAACTGATACTAGACAACATTGATATAACCTGAACAATGTACCTCAGGTTTTCTTTAGGAGTAACTATGTTTAAGCATTTACTTATTGGTCTTTTTACGATGACCGTTCTTACTGGTTGTGTGAACACAAGTTCATTATCGGGCGACACTTATACGGCAAGCCAAGCTAAACAAGCGCAAAATATCACTTATGGTACGATTGTTTCTGTTCGTGCAGTTAATATTCAGGCAGGTAGTGATGAGAATATCTTAGGTGCCATTGGTGGTGCTGTTCTTGGCGGAATGTTAGGTAACACAATTGGTGGTGGCACAGGTCGTAACCTTGCAACAGCAGCTGGTGCAATCGCAGGTGGTATGGCTGGACAACAAGCGCAAGGTGCATTAAATACTACCAAAGGTGTTCAAATTGAAGTTCGTCTAGATAGCGGTAAAACTGTGGCAATCGTTCAAAAAGCAGATAATACTGTTTATAGCCAAGGTCAACGTGTTGCTGTTATTGGTAATGGAAATAATTTAACTGTATCTCCTCGATAATTCATGGATAAAAAACAGGCAACTTAATGTTGCCTGTTTTTTTATGATCTAATAATAAATTTAAAGAGAGATTAAATATATAACCTACCTATTTATTACCCTCACGTAATAATTATTATCACAATAGTAATTAATCTTTATTTAAATAGATTATATATTGATTTTGAAATTATTAGCTATTTAGTCTATTTATATTTTTTTCCAATTTTTGAATAATACCAATTAACGTTTCAATCTCATCTCGTCGAATATCACCCAATATTTCTCGTCTCGTTTGTTCTATAACTGCATAGACTTCATTAATAAAAGGTTCAGATTCGTTTGTTAATTTTATACGTTTTGCTCTACGATCATTTGCACATGTATGTCTACATATCAGTTTTTTTTCTTCCAGTTGATCTAGTGTTCTTACTAAAGAAGGTTGCTCTATACCTATAGCTTTAGCTAATTGAATTTGTGACTGCTCTGGTGGTAATTGGCTAATATTATACAAAGTGATCCAATGGGTTTGAGTTAATTTTAATGGTTTGAGACGATGATCAATTAAAGCACGCCATAATCGAACTAAACGCGCCAAATCTGCTCCTAATGTTGATTCCACTTATCTCTCCTTAATTAGTATTTTCAGTCAACTTATTGCAAAGTTTAGATATTCATTTTTAATACAACATTTACCTATTCTTTTTAATTAAAATATTTACCTTTAATAACTAATATAATTATATTCCTATTTATTAGATAAGTAATTATTTTCAAGACTTGATTAATTTATTTTCTTTCTGACAACGAAAGTTCATAAAGAATAACCTTGTTATAAAAACTAATCTATATTTTTTTACATAATAACAATCATTATTTCACGATTTACACTCCAGTAAAGAAAAATATTTTTGTTATCATGCAATTACAAATAAATAGTCATTAGAAATATTTTTAATAGATATAATTATATTAATAAAGAAAAAATAATAAACCAACTAACTATAATAAATAACAAAAATGAATTAAAACAATACTTCATTTATTTTTCAAGATTAAAAAATAAGTGGAACATTTAAAATAAATTAAGTTGTTCATTTTCTTTTTCTATTGTCGCCCCTCCTTTTTTAAATGATCTTAAATAACGCTGCTGACAAAGGCGTAATACATTTCTTTTATCTTGTGCGCTCATTGTTGACCAATTAAATCGTTCTTGCCGATTACGATAGCATCCCATGCAGTAACCTTGAGCATTCATTTCACAACGTCCAATACAAGGGCTAGGAATATCAAAAAATTCTAATTGATCTTGCATTTGATTTCCCCCCCCTATTGTTTGTTACTATAGAGTATAGTTAATGGAGAGATTATCTGCACAATGCACTGATTGAACTGTTAAGGGTGTAGTAAAATTGAACTTTAGGGCTTTAACGCGCTATAGTACTGCGCCATCAGTTTATCTGTAAGGTTTAACATTAAAAAAACACGAGAGGTTTATATGCGAGTACTTCATACCATGATTCGTGTAGGCGATTTACAACGTTCTATCGATTTTTATACCAAAGTATTAGGTATGCAACTTCTACGCACTAGCGAGAATGAGGAATATAAATACTCGTTAGCTTTTGTTGGCTATGGTGATGAGAGCACCGGTGCGGTTATTGAGTTAACCTATAACTGGGGTGTAAACAGCTATGAAATGGGAACGGCTTTTGGCCATGTTGCGCTGGGTGTTGATGATGTTGCAGCAACCTGTGAAGCTATTCGTCAAGCTGGCGGTAATGTTACCCGTGACGCAGGCCCAGTTAAAGGAGGCTCAACTATTATTGCTTTTGTTGAAGATCCTGATGGGTACAAAATCGAACTTATCGAAAATAAAAGTGCAAGTCACGCACTAGGTAACTAATTTTTATTTAAACCAGAAAGATAATCTATTTATCTTTCTGGCCTTGCTTATTATTAATTTCCGATATTTTATTTTTATCGGATAAGTACAATTTGATGCCTGAAATAAATAATCCCAATAAGCTTTGTAACCGTTTTCGAGGTTACTACCCTGTTGTTATTGATGTTGAGACAGGTGGATTTAATGCAAAAACAGATGGTTTACTTGAAATTGCAGCCATTACATTAAAAATGGATGAACAAGGTTGGTTAAAACCTGATAATACGCTACATTTTCATGTTGATCCCTTTGAAGGTGCTAATCTAGAACCTGCTGCCTTAGAATTTACAGGCATTGACCCAACAAACCCACTTCGTGGCGCAGTCAGTGAATATGAAGCCTTGCATGCTATTTTTAAAATGGTACGCAAAGGAATGAAGGATGCTGATTGTAACCGCGCTATCATTGTAGCGCACAATGCAAATTTCGATCATAGCTTTGTCATGGCTGCGGCTGAACGTGCAGGGTTAAAACGAAACCCTTTTCATCCTTTTGCCACCTTTGATACAGCGGCGTTAAGTGGATTAGTTTTGGGGCAAACTATTTTAGCTAAAGCCTGTATCACTGCAGGAATACCTTTTGATAGCAAACTCGCTCATGGTGCGTTGTATGATACGAATCGCACATCATTACTTTTTTGTGAGTTAGTTAATCGCTGGAAAAAGCTCGGTGGATGGCCATTACCAACACCTTAATTCTATTATTTCAATGATAACAATATGAATAACAGAAAAAAGCCAGTTCATCACTGAACTGGCTTTTCTTATTGAATACTTAATTTATTTTTATTTCTTTTAATATCAATCTATTAAAAGAAAAATAATAATTAGGCTTCTTCTTCACCACGATATTTATCAGCAGTCTCTTTTAGTAACTTCTGTAATTCACCGCGCTGATACATTTCTAGAATAATGTCACATCCACCGACTAATTCACCATCTACCCATAATTGTGGGAAAGTTGGCCAGTGTGCATATTTTGGTAATTCTGCACGAATATCTGGGTTTTGCAGGATATCAACATACGCAAAACGCTCACCACAAGCAGAGATAGCTTGAACTGCCTGAGCAGAAAAACCGCAACTTGGTAATTTTGGTGAACCTTTCATGTATAAAATAATTGGGTTTTCATTGATCTGGCGTTCAATTTTTTCAATAGTCGTCATTTGTAAGTCCTTACAGCCTTTTATATTCAATATGCTTTATAGGGGAAAACATGAAAGAAGAATACCACTTTATATTGGAAAGCTCTATATAAGTTTAGTTATCAATATAAAACAATAGGTTGGTGTTAAATCGCAATACTATTGACGAGAAAGTGCACGATGATGCATAGAAAATAAATCAATACGTTACAGATGTTTATGAGTGTGTTTTATCTCATTATTTCACTACCTACTACCAACACATTCACGAGCTAAAATACGAATAAAATAAAAAGCCTCAATTAAGAGGCTGAGAACATTTCGATTGAGAAAACTCTCAGTGCTCGAATCGATTAGCTTAATTATATGAATTATTACTGTATGGTTCCGTTGTCTAAAAGGATCAAGCAACCCAGAGTATTAGCAATATCAGTTATTTCACCTTTTATTTTTGCAGTTTGTCCTTTCTTAATTTTAAGAACATTTTCTTCTTCACTTGGTTTTAAAGTATATGAAGCACTAGCTTTATTATTAAATGAAATAGCAACGACTTTAGGTGGTGTTGGTTTATAGAGGTCATATCTGACTACTTCTTCCAAACTTGCAATAGTGGTCACTCTTCCTTCAAAAATAACCCACTTTCCTCTCCATTTTTTCTTAGCTGCTATCTCATTATCACTAAAGTCCTTACATATTTCTGCATAAGTCGCTTCAGTTACTGTCGATTCCATCGATGGAACTATTTGGTTCACAGCACTATTAACTGAACGAATAGCTTCATTTATTTTACACCCTGATAATAATGTGATTATAGATAATAATAACACTGTCTTCTTCATGCAAATTCCTTTATAAAGTCAAAAAAAGATAGATAAAATATAAATCCAATAAGATAAACACCCATTTAAATTAAATAAAAGAAACGCCTCGCCAACATTATAAATTAATGCAGGTTCTTTCTGAATGGTTTAATATTTTATTCTAACAGAACAGATCACAAAAATTATACTATAACTTTTCGTTACCTTATTTAAAATAAGAAAAATCTCGCCACCTTAGACTTTTATAAAGAAACAAGAATAAGAGCATCAAGTTACGATTTATTTACTCCATAAAATAGATATTGTTATTTCTATCATGCAATTTAAAAGAATAAATTATTATAAAATCCATCATTATATATTTTATAGGCTTCTTTATTTGAAGTATGTTTAGTTCTATATTCTTTTATATTAAACGAGAAAGAAGAAAAGAAAGCATCACTTTCATATCAAAATCAATGCATTAAATTTCATAATCTATACATTAAAATAAAACGCTACCTTCTTAAAAGGATATAATGTATATAGATGGGTTTGTTATAAACCTTGATGAGTATTAATGATGGACATGATTTTACTGTTTCTTTTAGTGGGATGTATCACTGGCTTTTTTGCTGGATTACTTGGTATTGGCGGCGGTGCAATCATTGTTCCAGTGGTCATGTATGTGGTCAGCCAGCAAGCCATCCCAACAGATATGGTGATGAAGATAGCCTTATCTACCTCATTCTCTGTCATTATATTTTCCACTGCATCTTCAGCGTATTCCCATAACAAGCATAAAGCCATTTTATGGCAACAATTTCCTTTATTATCCATTGGCACCATCATTGGTATGCTTGTGGGGACATTTCTGGTACAAAAAATGTCAAACACGATATTGCAAATCGTGTTCTGTATTTTCATGGTATATACCATCTATGGTTTATTAACTAAAAAGAAAGAAGCGGAACGCATTGAAAACGTAAAAGATCCTATTGTTTCAAAACCTGCCTTAACAAGTGGTGGCTCTTTAATTGGTTTTATATCCAGCTTTATCGGCATTGCTGGTGGCACTATTACTATCCCTCTTTTAAGTCATTGGGGATTTAATACACGTAAATGTATTGCAACCTCTTCAATGATTGGTGTCATCATTGCTTCTATCGGCACAATCATGGGTATTGTCTACGGTTGGAATCAAACAAATATTGATGATTATTACTTGGGTTTTATCTATTTACCTGCCTTTATCGGAATAAGCATAACTAGCATACTCTTCGCACCTATCGGTGTTAAAGTTGCTTATCGCCTACCAATTCCTAGAGTTCGTCAAATATTTGCATTATTCCTATTCTTAGTCGTAGTGAAAATGATGTACACGCTTATTACAGGATAAGCGCCTGTTCTGAAAATCATATTCCGTTAAATTATTCTATAAATACAAGCAATACTAAAATCTAATATTTTTAATAATGTTAGATTTTAGTAAGTTAGGGTATTTATAGATAAAATAAAATGAACGAATCTCATTAGATAATCTTCACCTAATTAAAACAAATATATTTAAGTATCACGGATAGCTTATTCTTTTCTCACTTTGACTTGTAAAGCAAAAACAGGATCTGTTGTACCACACATAGTACGCCCTACTGTGGCTTTTATTTTTATCCGTACATTGCCACTTTTAGGTGCTGTTCCTTGTAAATGAGCAAAAATGATAGGACGCTCTTCTTGATGCATGACATGCTTTTGCCAATCTTCATCTGTAATAAGAGAAAGCCACTCCCCATCTTTATTTTTGACCATTAATGTCACAGTAACCCATTCAGGACTTTCCACAATATAATATGGAGCTAAACCAGAAAATACCCCAATTTCAATCTGTTGATCATAATTTTGATTAACAACAGCTTCTGGCATATAGATTTTTTCTTGTGATTCTGACGGTGTAAATAAAATACTGGTACTGCATGCAATGCCATAGAACATGCTACAGCCATTTAGCACACCACAAAAAATAAGTAAAAATAGACTCTGAACTAAATTTTTTATAGAAAAACACTTAAAAATAATACTTCCATGCATGCTTTTGTCACTCCATTGAAAAAACTTAAACTATTATCGGAGAATTTAAATCAACCCTTATACCATCTCAAATATCATTTTTATTATTTAGCATTAAATACCGTTCCTTGCTGCCAATCAAGGACTGAAATTCCTATTTTATTTGCTAATTTAATAACCACAGGAAGAGCTTCATCTACTTTAGAGTAAACAAAACCAATAACTGGGATTTTGGTCATAAAGTTATTAATTAAAGGTCCATCACACCACACACTATCATCTATTTCATCATCAGGTAATTCGCAAAGGCATGGATATAAATGAGAAATTTCTTGATAAAAACGCAACATTGATGAGCTTAATTCTTGAATATCTTCATCTTCATATTTTTCGAAGTATTCACACGCTTTTTCAAAATCATCCGGAATAGGAAAATCAAATAATGCAATATTATAACTCATTTTAACTCCTACACTCTATTTGCGTAAATTCAATCTACAATATCGCTACGACGATAAATGTATAAATAATAAGGCTTATGTGAATATATTATTTCTATATCCCCTTCTTTAGCCTCAATATTCTCTATTTCAGAAAATACAAATATTTTATTCTCGCTTAATGACTCATATTCTATCACCTCTAACTCCTTACAGTTATTTACCTCCGCTAACAATGCTTTTTTATCTTTAACTAAAGGATAAATATTTTTCATTTTCTGAGCTAAAAGATCACAGACTGAATCAATGTCATCGCCACCAAAATAGGATAGCTCTACACCAATTAATTTACCTTTATAAAATTTTAATGCATTTCTATCAGAGTCTTTCTCAAACGGAGGATCATTATTAAAAAAACAAGTGACAATATCTTCCTCTGTTTCACACACACCATTTTTTATAAAAGTAATATCATCAATTGATCTTCCAAAATCTAATTTCAAAGGTTCATTACTTTTAAAACCAAAACCAGATAAAAATACTATCATGCCAATAGCTATAAATAGCTTTTTCATATTGTATATTCCTTTAGAAACAAGTTCATTACCCTATACGAGCTGTAACTACTTCTCCTGAACCACACAATGTTAATTGATTCATTAAGCTATCGTATCAGCATTAAATTGTTATTTTTTTATTTTTACCTATCTCATTATAAATGCGATTTTGCTACTTTACGTGTAAGCAAGAGGGATATACTCTTATGAGTATTACTAATCTATATGGCTTATAACTATAGATAAAATATATTTAGCTGTTATTTCAGCAGGTTTTTGTTAAAATAATTAGCAAAATAGCAACAAATTAGTGATTCATTTGCCTCATTTTATCAATTTAGATGAAATGATTTCAGGCACAAAACCCGAAATAGATAGTATAAAGGAGTACGCAATGTCTTTCGAATTACCAAAATTACCTTATGCGTTAGATGCTCTTGAGCCACATATCTCTAAAGAAACATTAGAATACCACTACGGTAAACATCACCAAACCTATGTAACCAACTTAAACAATCTGGTTAAAGGTACTGATTTAGAAAGCAAATCTTTAGAAGAAATCATTAAATCTACTGATGGTGGCATCTTCAATAACGCGGCTCAAGTATGGAACCACACTTTCTACTGGAACTGTTTAGCACCAAATGCAGGTGGCGCACCAACAGGTAAAATTGCTGATGCTATCAACAAAGCATTTGGCTCTTTTGAAGAGTTTAAAAAGCAATTTAATGATGCAGCAGCTAAAAACTTCGGTTCTGGTTGGACTTGGTTAGTTAAAAAAGCTGACGGTTCAGTTGCAATTGTTAACACCTCTAATGCGGCAACGCCAGTTTCAGGTGCAGACAAACCTCTGTTAACTGTGGATGTATGGGAACACGCTTACTACATCGACTACCGTAATGCCCGCGTTAAATATTTAGAAGAGTTCTGGGCACTGGTTAACTGGTCATTTGTTGAAGCTAACCTAGCTTAATTGAACTTAGTGATCAAAAGTGAATGATTGTGATTCATTTTTGGTGACATAATAACAAAGGGCCTTGAGCCCTTTGTTATATTCAGATATTCGATAATTTATTATTACAATTGATCGGATATTTTATAAAGCAGTGATTAGAACAACATAGTTGAAAATAAAACAATCATAACAAGCGCTGCTACTGCTGTGCTCAAACCAAATTTCAGATCCGTATCCATCTATATCTCCCTCAATATGATTATAATACACGTTATTAACCATAACCTTGTCATGGTTAATTATTATCACATATCAAAATTTGCTAAAATAGCGACCAGTGCACAATTTATAACATTGATTAATACTTTCACTTTTGAGCTAGATCATACAAAATTCATAGCTAATCGCTAAATTATTGCCAGTGTTTGCCCTATGTATGACTATACTGGCAGTTAAACCACAAAATTAGATAAAAGAGACCAATGAAGGTCAGGAGTTTTCCACACCATGGCAACAATAAAAGACGTGGCAAAACGCGCAGGCGTATCTACCACGACTGTTTCTCATGTGATCAACAAAACACGTTTTGTTGCTGAGAACACACGGGCAGCAGTTTGGGCCGCTATAAAAGAATTAAATTATTCGCCTAGTGCCGTTGCGCGTAGTTTGAAAGTCAATCACACCAAATCTATTGGCCTGTTAGCCACGTCCAGTGAAGCTCCTTACTTTGCTGAAGTGATTGAAGCAGTTGAAAACAGTTGTTATAGCAAAGGCTATACACTGATTTTATGTAATTCACATAATAATCTTGATAAACAAAAAGCCTATTTAGCGATGCTGGCACAAAAACGCGTTGATGGGTTATTAGTGATGTGTTCTGAATATCCCGATCATCTTCTGACTCTTTTGGAAGGCTATCGTAATATTCCCATGGTTGTCATGGATTGGGGTAAGGCCCGTGGCGACTTTACAGATACTATTATCGATAACGCTTTTCATGGTGGTTATATCGCTGGCCGTTATCTTATCGAACGAGGTCATCGTGATATCGGTATTATTCCTGGACCATTAGAGCGCAACACCGGTGGTGGTCGTCTACAAGGCTTTCTAAAAGCCATGGAAGAAGCCAAAATCACAGTAAAAGATGAGTGGATTGTACAAGGTGACTTTGAACCTGAGTCAGGTTATAAAGCGATGTATCAAATGCTAAATCAAAAACAACGCCCTACTGCAGTTTTTTGTGGCGGTGATGTGATGGCAATGGGTGCAATCTGTGCTGCTGATGAGTTAGGTTTACGTGTTCCTTTTGATATTTCAATCGTAGGTTATGACAATATTCGTAATGCACGTTATTTTACCCCTGCACTAACCACAGTCCACCAGCCCAAAGAACGTTTAGGTCAAATGGCCTTATCAATGTTACTTGATCGCATCGTCAACAAACGTGAAGATGCCCAAACAATCGAAGTACACCCTCGATTGGTTGAGCGTCGTTCAGTTGCTGATGGCCCTTTTATCGACTATCGTCGCTAATTCCTATTCAGCTATCTGATGTCTAGCGAAGCCATTCCTCATTTAAGGTTTGGCTATCTCCAAGATAATCTAACAACCACGTCAAAGCAGGCGATTCACTTTTATCAACCCACGTCAGACAGCATGGACTGTCTGGCAATGGCTGTGCAAGTTTTAAAGTAACTAGCTTTCCTTGGGCTATCAATGGCTCAGCACGATGCCAAGGTACCATTCCTACACATAATCCTGCCAACAAACACTCAAGCCCCATATCCCATGTTGGTACAACCATTCTACGTTGATTATTTAACGCCCAAGTGTCACGCTTTGGTAAACTACGTGATGTATCCTCTAAACATAAGCTAGGATAAGGTCGCATTTCATCATCAGTTAATGGATGTTCTGCTTTAGCTAATGGGTGATCAACATGACAAACACAGCGCCAAGGCATAAAACCCATATCTCTGAAACTATAACGTTCACCAATCGGTGACGCTCTTGTTGCACCAATGGCTAAATCAACACGACCATTAACTAAGGAGTCCCACACCCCATTAAACACTTCTGGGTAGACATACAACTCAATATCAGGAAAATGGCGATAAAAATCGAGAATAAGTTGTTGTGTTCTTTCGGGTTTAACAATGCCATCAACTGCTATACTAAATTGACCACGCCACCCATTGGAAACCTGTTGACATAGGTGTCGAGTGTCATTCATTTTTTTGATAACAGATCGCGCTTCTTTGATGAAAATTTTACCCGCATCGGTTAATTCTACATCACGGTGACGGCGCTCAAATAAAGGAACGGCGAGCCATTCCTCTAATTGCCGAACAGTATAACTAACGGCGGAGGGCACTCTGTGCAATTCTTGAGCAGCGGAGCTAAAACTTCCTGTTCTTGCGACTGCATCAACAACTTCTAAAGAGTATTCTGACCACATAGAGTTTATTCCTTTGAAAATTTTTCACAGCATTAACCAAATATTCCCGTTTCACAAGTAAAATAAGTCTTAGTTACAATACATAAAATGTTCTACATCACATAGCATAGAAAATAAAATGAATACTAAAACGTCCACACAATCAAAAACACCTATGAGCTTCATGGTGTACCTAGCAGGTTTGAGTATGCTGGGTTACTTAGCAATTGATATGTACTTGCCTGCATTCGGTATGATGCAGCGTGAACTCGCTATCAGCGAAGGCGCTATCAGTAATAGCTTAAGTATCTTTTTATTTGGTTTTGCTGTTGCTCAGTTACTTTGGGGACCACTTTCTGACAAAGTTGGTCGTAAACCTATTCTTCTTATTGGATTAAGCCTTTTCTCTTTAGGCTGCCTTGGTATGTTGTGGGTTGAAAGTGCAACGGGTTTACTTGCGATGCGCTTCTTACAAGCTTTTGGTGTCTGCTCTGCGGCTGTTATTTGGCAAGCATTAGTTATTGATCGCTTCGATGAGTCTCGTGCTCAACACGTTTTTGCTTTAATTATGCCACTGGTTGCATTATCACCTGCACTCGCCCCTTTAATTGGTGCATCACTATTAAATCACGGCGGCTGGCGTATGATTTTCATGCTATTAATGGCAGTAACACTTGTTTTAATGTTACCAACATTAATGCTGAAAAATATTAAACAAAAATCAGTCTCCGATGCAAACCAATCTACTGCGTCATTTATGACATTACTGAAATCCCCTCTCTATACAGGTAACGTATTAGTTTACGCTTCTTGTAGTGCAGGGTTCTTTGCTTGGTTAGCAGGTTCACCTATTATTCTTGAGAAGATGGGTTACTCACCACAGGATATCGGTTTAAGCTATATTCCACAAACTATTGCCTTTATGGTCGGTGGCTATGGTTGTCGTATTTTACTGTCAAAAATGACGGGTAAAGCATTATTACCACTGCTGTTAATTGGCTATGCTGTTAGTATGACTGCATTATACCTTGTTGCTAAGTTTACTGAGCCAACATTAACCACGATCTTAATTCCGTTCTGTATTATGGCTGCAATGAATGGTGCTTCTTATCCAATCGCTGTATCTAATGCTTTATCGGCTTATCCTGAAATCAGTGGTAAAGCAGCCGCATTACAAAATGCACTACAACTGGGTCTTTGTAGTTTAGCAAGTTTTATCGTGTCTGCATTTATCAGCCAACAACCGCTTATTAACACCACAGCAATTATGGCGTTAACAGCGATCCCAATGGCGGTTGGCTACTTTATTCAGCGTAATAAATCCGTTAGCAAACACACAGTTCAAACAGCAGAATAACCGCACCCTTTCTTTTAGGAATATTCTTAAAAAGGCCATTTTATAAAAAATGGCCTTTTTCTTTTCTAGAGAAAAATAATCTACGTCTCTATACTTATCTATACGCTGTAGTGGCGTTTTATTTATTTTTCTTTCGGATTTTGAGGCATTAAACAGATTATTAGCTGATTATGTCAGATTAGTTGTCTTATTAATTCTATTCGTTCAATCCATATTGAACACAATACCATTTTAATACTGTCAATCTGTACACATCCTTTTTTAGCTTTATGTCTCAAAACCCGCTTAGTTTACGCCGGAGAGTATATGAGTACATCTTGTGTAGAAGAAGGCCGAAAGACCTCTAATGATCCTTATAAAAGGATCGCTATAGAACTATTAACTCATGCAGATATTCGAGTAAATGGCTCTGAACCTTATGATATTCAGGTTCACAATCAAAATTTTTATAAAAGAGTATTGCAACAAGGCTCATTAGGTCTCGGTGAAAGCTATATGGACGGTTGGTGGGATTGTGAGCGACTTGATATATTCTTTCATAAAGTATTGCGTGCAGGCCTTGAAAATAAGCTTCCGCAAAACCTACGTGATATTTTCAAAATTGCAACGGCCCGTCTTTTTAATCTACAAACACAAAAACGTGCATGGATGGTTGGTAAAGAGCATTACGATCTTGGTAATGATTTATTTACATCTATGCTTGATCCTAATATGCAATATTCCTGTGGCTATTGGAAAAATGCAGATAACTTAGCACAAGCTCAAGAACACAAATTAGATCTTATTTGCCGGAAGCTAGATTTAAAACCCGGAATGACTTTATTAGATATCGGTTGTGGTTGGGGTGGGCTTGCCGCTTACGCAGCAAAACATTTTGGTGTTTCTGTCACAGGTGTCACCATTTCTGTTGAACAGCAGAAATTGGCACAGGCACGATGCCAAGGACTTGATGTTAATATTATTTTAGAAGATTATCGCGATTTACATGAACAATTTGATCGCATCGTTTCTGTTGGGATGTTTGAGCATGTTGGCCCTAAAAATTATGCAACCTACTTTAAAGTAGTTCGCCGTAACTTAAAAGAAGACGGTCTGTTTTTACTGCATACCATTGGATCTAATCGCGATAAAGTGAATGTAGATAGTTGGATAAGTAAATATATATTTCCTAATGGTTGCTTGCCGTCAATTCAAAAAATTGCACATGCCATGGATGGTAAGTTTGTAATGGAAGATTGGCACAACTTTGGTGCTGATTATGATAAAACACTGATGGCATGGTATCAGCGCTTTTTAACCTGTTGGCCAGAGATTGAATCAAATTACACACCGCGCTTTAAACGCATGTTTAGCTATTATCTAAATGCCTGTGCTGGTGCATTTAGAGCCAGAGATATTCAATTATGGCAAATCATGTTAAGCCCTAAAGGGCAAATTGGTGGTTTACAAATTCCACGTTAATTTTTATTAAAAACAAAAAAGCCAGTTTAATCAATAGACTGGCTTTCTTTTTAATCTGGCTTTAAAAGCAATAAAGCTAATAAGTCATAATGTTATTATTACTCTTCGTTTTCACTTTGCTGTGCTGCTAATAAAGCTTGTTGCTGTGCTTGCTGTGCCATAACACGTTCAACTGTATCCACAATCGCTTGAGTTTGAGGATCAAGTTCAATATTCACTTTATCGCCAAGGCGTTTACGACCGAGTGTCGTTCTATCTCGTGTTTCTGGAATAAGATGAACACAGAATCGGTTATTAACCACATCACCAATAGTCAGACTAATACCATCAATACCGATAAAGCCTTTATGCAAAATATATTTCATCAACGATTTATCGAAGATGCGAAACCAAATTTGTAAATTGTTTTCTGAAGTAATAATTTTGGCAACTTCGGCGGTTGTGACAATATGGCCAGACATCACATGCCCGCCTATTTCATCACCATATTTAGCTGCGCGTTCAATATTAACTTCAGAGCCCACGTTTAATTCACCAAGGTTAGTGAGGCGTAACGTCTCTTTCACTAAATCAAAGCTAATGTGCGTACCTTCGATTTTAGTAACCGTTAAACAGCAACCATTGTTCGCAACAGAGGCTCCTGTCTCTAAGTTACCGACTAACTCTTTCGGTAATTCAATGATATGGGTACGAAAATCGCCTTTATCTTCTATAGCAATAACTCGCCCTTTTCCCTGAACAATACCTGTAAACATCTTACATCTCCTTGGGTAGATAAACTGGTAAACTCAATTTAGGCTTATGCTAGTTAGAATAACATAGCTCTTATTAATACAAAGGAACAATTATCGTATTTATTCCTTGCTGAGAATTGCCGTTAAATATAACGTAAAAACACCTAATAAATTATCAAAATCCTGTGTTTAAAAAGCTAAGCATCTTTCGTTGCTAATTAAACTTTTATCATTAGAATATGCCTTCTTGAGGATCTCTTTACGCCATTTTAACAATACGGCGTTTGTTCTCTTCCTTTCCTTCCTTTTTCTTATAATAAATAAAGGTGTATGCGTGCAGAAGTACATAAAAGAAGCGCGTAGCTTACTTGCTTTAGGTATCCCCGTTATCATCGCGCAATTTTCCCAAACGGCAATGGGTGTGGTTGATACTGTTATGGCGGGTGCTGTAAATGCGACAGAAATGTCCGCAGTGGCAGTAGGCACGTCTATTTGGTTACCAACGATTTTACTGGGTCAAGGCATATTAATGGCATTGACGCCAATCGTTGCACAATTAAATGGCTCAGGACAACGAAAACATATTGCGGATCGTACACAGCAAGGTTTTTGGCTCGCGACGTTCTTATCAATCATGGTTATAGCTATACTTTATAACAGCCGATTTATTATTGAAGCACAGCATGATATTGAACCTGAATTGGCGGAAAAAGCTATTGGCTTTATCCACGCCATTATGTGGGGGGCTCCTGGCTGTCTTTATTATCAAGTCTTGCGAAGCCAATGTGAAGGGTTATCCAAAACGAAACCCGGTATGATCATTGGTTTTATTGGTTTATTAATTAACATCCCTGTTAACTACGCCTTTATTTACGGTAAATTTGGTGCGCCACAATTAGGGGGGATAGGTTGTGGTGTTGCAACTGCCTCTGTTTTCTGGGCAATGTTCTTGATGATGCGTTATTACGTGCGTAGAGCACCAACACAGCGAGATGTAATGCCAGTAAAACGGTTAGTGCCTCCGCAATTCCACACTATAAAACGTATTACTTTTTTAGGCCTACCTGTTGGCTTGGCATTATTCTTTGAAGTAACACTTTTCGCCGTTGTTGCATTATTAGTATCACCTTTGGGCGTTACTGCAGTGGCAAGCCATCAAATTGCACTGAATTTTAGCTCATTGATGTTTATGTTCCCTCTATCATTGGGTATAGCAGCAACTATCCGTGTGGGTTATAACTTGGGGCAACGTTCTACAGAACAGGCTCGTATTTCAGCGATTACAGCCCTTGCAGTTGGTTTAATACTGGCAAGCTGTACCGCCGTTTTCTCTATTATCTTTAGAGAAAAAATTGCCTTAATGTATAACGATAATATTGAAGTTGTGACATTAGCCTCTCATCTAATGTTATTCGCTGCCCTTTACCAGTTATCAGATTCAGTACAAGTTATTGGCTCAGGTGTGTTACGTGGGTATAAAGATACGCGTTCTATCTTCTTTATTACTTTTATTGCCTACTGGGTCATTGGTCTGCCTTCAGGTTATATCTTAGGGCGTACTGATTATTTTGTTGAAGCGATGGGCCCTGCCGGTTTCTGGATTGGCTTTATTCTTGGTTTAACCGCATCAGCGATTATGATGGGTTCTCGTATTTGGTGGATCCAGCGTCAATCTGATGAAGTGGTGTTATTACGCTCAGAGCGTTAAACAAAAAGGTTAATTTGGCAAGAGAATGACACAAATATCAACAAATAGCTTTAAATACGAGCAGTTGAGTATAAATTTGTGTTTTTCCTCTTGCCAGAATCAGATCATCTCGTTAATATTCGTTCCCGTTGTTACCCAGAATAGATAATGCGTCCATAGCTCAGTTGGTTAGAGCACCACCTTGACATGGTGGGGGTCGGTGGTTCGAGTCCACTTGGACGCACCATTTATTTTTCAACAACATCTCAATACAGTGCGTCCATAGCTCAGTTGGTTAGAGCACCACCTTGACATGGTGGGGGTCGGTGGTTCGAGTCCACTTGGACGCACCATTTCTCTTTCTCTTTTTTTCTGATTTTTACTCATCTTACCTACCCTACAAAATAATTAATTTGGCTTGCAAAAATTTATTGCGCAACAAAACGTTTAAAAAACAAGCAATCAGCGCCGTATTTTGATCACATCACTTAAATTTACCTTTTTTCGATTTTCTTCATAGAAATTAACCTCTATAATACGAAACATAATTTTGTTGAAAGGTTTCAGCGTATTGATTTACGGGCATCTTTAGAAAACAGAACAAATGAATCGTGATAGACTATAATGTAAGATGTCTACCAACCTTTGATACAAAATAGTGACAAGTTTTTTATGATGTTGCTGGATCATTAACATGTTGCGCAACTTATCCATTAGAGATGAGTTTACATATTCTGTTTCGCACAGTTGATTAAAAATAGCGACATTAATCCTTATTCATCCATTACAATACAACCATTAAATAGACTGCCATGAAAAAGACAAAAATTGTTTGCACCATCGGACCAAAAACCGAATCTGAAGAAAAACTGAATCAATTACTGGACGCGGGCATGAATGTTATGCGTCTAAACTTCTCTCACGGTGACTATGAAGAGCATGGCAACCGTATCAAGAACCTGCGTAACGTCTGCGCTAAAACAGGTAAAAAAGCCGCCATTTTATTAGATACTAAAGGCCCAGAAATTCGTACCATCAAATTAGAAGGTGGTAACGATGTCGCTTTAGTTGCTGGCCAAACTTTCACTTTTACTACAGACAAATCTGTTGTTGGTAATAAAGAGCGTGTAGCCGTAACTTATGAAGGTTTCGCAAAAGATTTAACCGTTGGTAATACTGTATTAGTTGATGATGGCCTTATCGGTATGAAAGTAACAAAAGTTACTGATACTGAAGTTGTTTGTGAAGTTTTAAACAACGGTGACTTAGGTGAAAACAAAGGTGTTAACTTACCTGGCGTTTCTATCGGTTTACCTGCATTAGCAGAAAAAGATAAACAAGATCTTATCTTTGGTTGTGAACAAGGTGTTGACTTTGTTGCAGCTTCATTCATTCGTAAACGTTCTGATGTTGAAGAAATGCGTGCACACTTAAAAGCACACGGTGGCGAAAACATCATGATCATCTCAAAAATTGAGAACCAAGAAGGTTTGAATAATTTCGATGAAATTTTAGAAGCCTCTGACGGTATCATGGTTGCACGTGGTGACTTAGGTGTTGAGATCCCAGTTGAAGAAGTTATCTTTGCACAAAAGATGATGATCGAAAAATGTAATGCAGCGCGCAAAGTGGTTATCACTGCAACGCAAATGTTAGATTCAATGATCAAAAATCCACGCCCTACTCGTGCTGAAGCGGGTGACGTTGCGAATGCTATCTTAGATGGTACTGACGCAGTTATGCTGTCAGGTGAAAGTGCGAAAGGTAAATACCCAGTAGAAGCGGTAACTATCATGGCCACAATTTGTGATCGTACTGACCGCATCATGAAATCACGCCTCGAAGTAAGCCAAAAAGGTGCAAAACTGCGTGTTACTGAAGCAGTGTGTCGCGGTGCGGTTGAAATGGCTGATAACTTAGATTCACCACTTATCGTTGTTGCTACTTTCGGCGGTAAATCAGCACGTTCTATCCGTAAATATTTCCCAACAGCACCAATCTTAGCCTTAACAAACAACGAAGAAACTGCTCGTCAACTTCTGTTGGTTAAAGGTGTAACAACTCAATTAGTTAACGAAATTTCTTCTACTGATGACTTCTACCGTATCGGTAAAGAAGCCGCATTAGCGAGTGGTTTAGCTCATGCTGGCGATCGCGTTGTTATGGTAACAGGCGCATTAGTTGATAGCGGAACAACAAATACTTCATCTGTTCACGTTCTGTAATTCACATAGTACATTTATTGTTCAAAACGCCACTTTTTAAGTGGCGTTTTTTATTATTCACCCATATTTTGTTTATTTCTTCTCTTTTCTTTTCCACTTCTTCTATCCTTTTAGTAAGCCTTTTATTCATATACGCTAAATAAGGATATAAAATGTCTGATGACACAATAAATACTAATGTTTTTGCTTGTACTACCCTCGCGATTAAAGATAAAAAAAATCGTATTTACCATGGTAGAACAATGGAATTCTCAACAGACAAACCCGCTTCAATCTTTGCATATTATCCTAAAGCACATACTTTCCAACAGAATGCTCCTGACGGTTCGCCAGGACTAAAATATGCCGTTAAATACCCTTTTATTGCCATTACAGCGCCAATTAATTTAGAAGGGACAAAAGACGTACTTGAGGGCGTCAATGCTCAAGGCCTTTCTTTTAGCTTGAATATGCTTCCTGATTCAAAACTCGATGATATTACCCCGCAAGATTACGCAACATCAGTACCTATTGCGGCCATCGGTGAATGGGCTTTAGCACAATATGCAACCGTTGAAGAGTTAAGACAAGCCATTCCTAAGACGGCTTTTTGGTCACAAAAACTATTACTTTTACGTAATTTACCCAGCCCTTTTCATTATGCTTTTTACGATAAAACTGGAGCTTGTATTGTTGTTGAAGTTTCTGATGGTCGTTTGCATATTTATGATAATCCGACTTATTGCATGACCAATGGCCCATTATTTCCATGGCATCTTACTAACTTAAATAATTACACTCATCTTTCTAATGTTAATATTTCCACCAGCACATTGGGAAATGTTAAAGTCAAACAACCAGATAGCGGGATTGCTTTAGCTTCTTTACCAAGCTCCGATACTTCTGTCGATAGATTTATTCGTGCGGTTTACTATACAACGTATTATCACCAGGTGTCTGATCCTGATATACAACTCGTTGAATTAGCACATATCATGAACCGTTTCGATCGTCCTAAAAATTCCACAATCGATCCATTACTAGGCCATGACACGTTAAAAGCGCTTCATACAAGTGAATTTTCAGTGTGGACAACGCTCACCGATTTAGAACGAGGAATACTCTTTTTTAGAGGGTATAACAATCTTAACTTCCAAAAATTTACGCTTGAAGCATTTAAAAATGAAGCAGAACCTATTTTCATAAAAGTGAATTTAGAAGGTAATTTATAGATAAAAGCATGAGCAATAATAAAAAAGAGCAGATAATATGTTTTTCTATCAGACTTTTATGAATAAAATTCTTTTGTGAAATAACACGCATTTTTTGTACTGAATATTTGCGTTTTAGGTGTTATTTTTTCTATTGTTCAGTTAATGAGTAAGTAGAATATGGTAAATAAATCCAGCATTTTCTTATATCTGTGCCATACTTATTAATGGCTTCATATAAATGCTACTTGTTCCTTTACACAAATTAATAATAGAGGTTGTAACTATGAAAGCGAAACTTGTACTAGGTGCGGTAATTCTGGCTTCAGGCTTATTAGCAGGTTGTTCTTCTAGTAATAATGCACAGTTAGATCAAATCTCTTCTGATGTAAGTAGCCTGAATTCTCAAGTTCAACAACTAAGTAGTGATGTACAATCTGCTCGTGCTGAAGCTAAATCAGCTTATGACGAAGCCGCTCGTGCTAATCAACGTTTAGATAACCAAGTCACTACTTATAAAAAGTAATTTGACTCACCGATAAGCTCAAAAGCTTTAGGCAAGTATTAATCACAAAGCCCTAACATAGTTAGGGCTTTGATTTATATCAGATTATATTCTTTTAGATTTTCTTGAAGCTTGGAGAATTCCTCAATTTTATATTCTATTTTTTCTTTCAATGCTTTTTTATGATTATTCAATTCATCTTTGTATTTTTCATGCATATTACTAAGAAAATCAATAAATTCACTATATTCATTGTTTACAGTACTCTTTTCATTTCCTGTTTTATATTCAATAATAAAATTATCTTTAATTAAACACTCTATTTGTGATTTCAAGTACAAATTCAACCCTGGATGAATTTTGTTTTTTATGAAGGCACTAGCTTGTTCATGTACTTCATACAATGCCGCCAACATTAAGTTGACTTGCTTATTTGGATGACCATCAGTAAACGATAGCCTATTATTCTGTTGTTTTAAAAGCTCATTCTTGACTAAACTAAATAGTTCAGTGGTATTTCCAGACAGTGAATTCTGTTTAAATCGAGAACTGATAGTGGCCTCAAGCGACAGTTTTTTTTCATTTATGGTGTCATATTTATGATTAATCGGTACCGTAATACGATTAATCAATTTTGCACATATCCAGTTTATATTTTCTTTTTTACGTTCTTCACTACCTAACAACAATGTTTTGGCACTATTTTTAATTGATATTAATAAATCGGATAGCTGGCTAAATTTGTTTTCAATACTAGAAGTAACACGTTCAAAAGTACTAACCATGTTATTTGAATCAATTTTCATAACTGCAATTTCCCTATATCAACAAAAGATATTTTTGATATTAAGGAAATAATCGTTAATTTAATGTTAAAAAATACACTTTTTATGATTTTAAATTGTTTTTATATAAATTAGCTACTCATAAAAAAACAGATGCTTATAAGCATCTGTTTTTTTTTCTATAACTTTATGAGATATTTAATCAATAGTCACATCCATAGGTATACCCGAGCGACGAATAAGCTCTGCATCGACTTTATTTTTATCGACTTTGCCACTTTCATACCAAGCATTAAATTGCTTCGTAAATGTAAAAGGCATGGTTTGTGGATCGTCATCTTCATTGCGGGACAGTGGCTGATGAACTTCAATAACTTGTCTACCGTCTGCAGTTTCAGTAAATTTAATCGGTTTATTGATAACCTGAACTCGGCTTCCTTTAGGCACTACATTAAATAATGTCTCAATATCATTTGGACGTAAACGAATGCAGCCTGAGCTAACTCTTAAACCGATACCAAAATCAGCGTTAGTACCGTGAATAAGGTACTCCCCCCTACTATGAGCCAATCTTAACGCATAAGCCCCCATAGGGTTTTCAGGGCCAGCAGGAACAACCGCAGGTAATGTTATTCCTTTTGCTGCATAATTTTTGCGAATATTGGCCGTTGGTGTCCAAGTGGGATCTTTTATAAGTTGAGAAATAGAAGTCACCATTTCAGGTGTTTCACGCCCTAATTGACCAATACCGATAGGATAAACATCAACTGTACCACCTTCTTTGGGATAATAATAAAGGCGCAATTCGGCAAGATTGATAACAATACCTTTTCGTACAGTGTCCGGTAGAATCATCTGCAACGGAATAGTTAATGTTTTACCGGCATCGGGTAGAAGAGGATCAATACCTGGGTTTGCTTCCATCATATTGAGCAATCCCACTTGATATTCAGACGCTATCGCTTCTAGTGAACGCTTGTCATCCGGCACAATGTAAGATTGATTATTACCAATAATACGCTGGCCATCATCAGGTAATAGGTATTCTGTAGCATAAGATAAGTGACTACTCATCCCTAATAGCGATGCACCCAAGAGAGTTAACCATTTTTTCATCGTTTATCCCGTGTGTTAGAAATAAAATAAACTGACTATTATGATGATAACATTATCATTGTTATGCTATTCATATAATTAGTCAGTTTAGATCATTAATGAGGGATCAGGTAACATTTACGCCACAGTGTATTCTGAAAAACGCCTAATAAGCGTTGTCACCATTGCATGTAAACCTTGTGTTCTAGATGGTGTTAAGTGACTTTCCAGTGCTAATGATGAGAAATAATGTTTTACATCCGTCGCTAAAGCTTGCTCAACTGTTTTACCTTGAAATAAGATAATAACCAAGGCAACTAGTCCTTTAACAATGCCTGCATCACTATCACCAGCAAGGATAAGTTGCTTACTCTCATTAAGAGAAACAGCGATCCAAACTTGGCTTTGACAACCTTCAATAAAGTTAGCTGAAATGCGTTGTTCATCTGTTAAAGGAGGAAGACGCTCACCTAGCTCCATCATATAAAGATAACGTTGTTCCCAATCCTGACAACGAGAGAAATTGCGTAATAATTTTGCTTCATCTGGCAAATTAGCAACTGCCATGAATAACCTCTTTGTTTTAATCTTTAACCTAATAGCATTTCGACACGCAATAGCGCATTAACCAGTGCATCTATATCGTTTTTATTGGTATACAACCCAAGAGATGCGCGACACATTGCTGGAACTTGATAATAATCCATAATTGGCATAGCACAATGATGCCCGGTACGGATCGCAATACCATAATTATCAAGAAAAGCACCCACGTCATAAGCGTGATGTTTACCTAAATTAAAAGCTATCACACCTTGGCGAGAATCATTGCCATACAGCGTTAATGATTTTACTTTTTGTAGCTGCTCTTGTGCATACTTCATTATACTATTTTCATATTCCGCAATATTATTCATGCCTAAATTTGAAAGATAATCTAATGCGGCACCTAAGCCAATCATCCCCATAATGTTAGGCGTACCGGCTTCAAAACGCCAAGGCGCATCCGCATAGGTAATATCACCATTGATATGGACATGTTTTATCATTGCACCACCGCCTTCCCAAGGTGGCAATTCATCGAGTACTGCTTTTTTACCGTACAACAAACCAATCCCTGTCGGTCCATAAAGCTTATGAGCACTACAAACAAAAAAGTCACAATCAAGTTGTGAAACATTAATGGATTGATGCATTGCGCTCTGCGCACCATCAACCAAAATATGTAATTCACCACCTTGTTGAGAAGCATATTGCCGAGCATCATAAATAATTTGTGCAACAGGATTCACTGTACCTAATACATTTGATTGATGAGTAATACTAAGTAATTTTGTTCGTTCATCAATTAAACTAGGCAACTGACTTAAGTCCAGCGTACCATCTTGCAATAACGGTAAAATACGGACATGAAAACCATACTGTTTTGCCAGCATATACCACGGAACAATATTCGCATGGTGTTCCATTTCTGTGATGATGATATTATCACCATCGTTTAAGAACCGTTGGCTATAAACATTCGCAATTAGATTGATCCCTTCCGTTGTTCCTTTAACAAAAACGATCTCTTCTTCGCTATTGGCACCTAAAAAATCACAGGCTTTTTTACGGACATTTTCAACTAACGTTGTCGCATTCGCACTTAACGTATGAATGCCGCGATGAACCGCGGCATATTGTGTTAAGGCAAACTGCTTTTCATGTTCAATGACGCAAGCCGGTTTTTGAGCGCTTGCGGCACTGTCGAGATAGATCAGTGGTTTTCCTTTCACTTGTTGTGAAAGGATTGGAAAGTCATCTCGCGCTTTTTCAATGGAATGCGTCATAATGCCTTATTTTATACCTCTAATAAGCGCTGATTAATTCTGTCTAATACAAGCGATTTAATCACACTATTTTCTATCGATTCAGTTAACTCAGCGGCAAATGCATGAATAATCATTTTACGAGCATCACTTAAAGGAATACCCCGTGAACGTAAATAAAACAATTGTTCATCATCAATTCTACCTACCGTGGCACCATGACTACATTTCACATCGTCGGCATAAATTTCAAGCTGTGGTTTAGTATCAATTTGCGCTTTATCACCCAACAACAGATTGTTATTAGTCATTTGACCGTCTGTTTTTAATGCTTGTGGCGTAACAGTGATCATACCGTTAAATACGGCTTTTCCTGCATCCATTGCAATACTTTTATGTAGTTGGCGACTTTGGCAATTTTTCTCACCATGAACCAACCAAGTACGAGTATCTGCAATTTCACCTGCTTTAGGTAATACAACGCTATTCATCGAAAGCTCTGTATTTTCACCTTTTAGCGCAGAACTCGTGTGATGACGGCTAAGTTTAGCACCCAATAAGAAAGCATAACTATTAACACGCGCATCACGACCTATAGTCATATCATTATGTGCAAAGTGCTGACTTTCTGCATTTTCAAAACTTAATTTTATATGGCTAAAAGAGGCATTATCACCAATCGTTGCCGTTAATCTTGCGCCTGTAAAATGACGATTTTCATTGTTACTGCTGATATAGTGCTCAATGACCTGCATTTGTGTATTAGCACCCACATCAAGATGAAAACGATAATTCGCGTTATTCACCTCTGCACCATGCTCACCTTGTGTAATATTAAGGATATAAAGCGGTTTATCCGCAATAACACCGTTTTTCAGTGTAATAAGCAAAGGATGTGGCGCTAAACTTTCAACTAAATGCAGAAAAATTTCACCATTGACGGCTTCTGGTAACTCGCTCTGATTATCAAGTAAGGTTACTTGATAAGGGCCAAATTCTTCACTACTTTCTGTTGGCGAAAACGTACCATTCACCATCACAATACGATAGCAATCAAGCGCTAAAGCATGTTTAGCAATTAAATTTCGCACATCAAAAGGTGGTAGCTGTTGATAACTTTGGCTTAACGTCTCATCTAATGGCGTATAGTGCCAATCTTCATGACGATAAACAGGAAAACCTACTTTCTCAACTTGCAACCAATGATTGCGAGCATTGAGGTTATCGTCACCCTTACGTTGATGATATAACTCAGAAAACGTTTTTAGTGCTTGTTGATTACGTAGTTCAACTTGGCGCTGTTTCTCACGCTTTTCATTGAGGGTCAATAAGCCAGCCATAACCTTGTTCCTCCAATTTTTGCGCCAATGAAAAATCACCTGATTTAATGATTTTTCCCTGATAAAGCACGTGCACAAAATCAGGTTTAATATAATCAAGAATACGTTGATAGTGTGTTACAACAATAAATGCACGTTTACCATCACGTAGGCTATTAACACCATTAGACACGATTTTTAATGCATCAATATCAAGCCCTGAGTCGGTCTCATCTAAAATGCATAGTTCAGGCTCTAGTGCGGCCATTTGCAAAATATCGTTACGTTTTTTCTCACCACCTGAAAATCCCACGTTAACAGAACGTGTTAACAAATCTTGAGGCATATCCAGTAATTTGATTTTATCTTCAATAAAATCTTCAAAATCAAAGCGATCTAACGGCTCTTGCCCACGATATTCTCTTACTGCATTCACTGAAGATTGTAAGAAAAACTGATTACTAACACCGGGTATTTCAACAGGATATTGAAATGCCATAAAAATACCTTCACCTGCGCGATCTTCAGGTTCTAATTCTAATAAATCTTTATTTTTGAAAGTAATAGAACCTTCATCTACTTCATATTCTTCACGACCAGCAAGTGTTGCAGATAAGGTACTTTTACCTGAACCATTTGGCCCCATAATCGCATGAACTTCACCTGCACGAACTTGCAAATCTAGTCCTTTCAGGATTTCATTGCCTTCAACACTGACATGTAAATTTTTAATATCTAACATAATATATGCCTTCGGTATCGTTACACCCAGAATTTGATTAATACTTAACCAACGCTATGTTCTAAGCTGATTGCTAATAATTTTTGTGCTTCTACAGCAAATTCCAGCGGTAATTCTGAGAACACGTCTTTACAAAATCCGTTTACAATCATTGAGATTGCATCATCTTCACTTAATCCACGCTGACGACAATAAAACAGTTGATCTTCACCAATACGTGACGTTGTCGCTTCGTGTTCAAGCTGTGCTGAGTTATTCATTACCTCAACATATGGGAAAGTATGTGCGCCACATTGCGTACCAATTAACATGGAATCACATTGTGTAAAATTACGGGCATTTTTTGCACTAGGGAGAACTTTTACAAGTCCACGGTAACTATTTTGACTTTTACCCGCAGAAATACCTTTAGAGATAATGGTTGATTTGGTATTTTTGCCAATATGGATCATCTTAGTACCGGTATCTGCTTGTTGATTGCCATTAGTTAGAGCAACCGAGAAAAATTCAGCAGTAGAATTATCCCCTTTTAAAATCACGCTTGGGTATTTCCAAGTGATTGCAGAACCTGTTTCTGACTGTGTCCACGACATCTTGGCGTTTTCGCCTTCACAGATAGCGCGCTTAGTTACAAAGTTAAGGATGCCACCTTCACTATCGCCACCAGAGAACCAGTTTTGTACAGTAGAATATTTTACTTCAGCATCTTTATGGATAATGACTTCAACCACAGCGGCGTGAAGTTGATAACTGTCACGAACTGGCGCTGAACAACCTTCGATATAACTGACATAACTGCCTTCATCAGCGACCAGAATAGTTCGTTCAAATTGACCTGTTTGAGCCGCATTAATACGGAAATAAGTCGATAATTCCATTGGGCAACGTACCCCTTTTGGAATATAGACAAAAGTTCCATCAGACGCGACTGCGGCATTTAGTGCGGCAAAATAGTTATCATGGCTTGATACAACGGTGCCTAAATATTGACGCACTAAATCAGGATATTCTTGAATAGCTTCGCTAAATGAGCAGAAAATAATGCCATGTTCAGCAAGCTCTTCACGATATGTTGTTGAAACTGAAACAGAGTCAAAAATCGCATCAACCGCAACCGCTTGCCCTTCTCTTACAGGGACACCCAGTTGGTTAAAGGCATCTTCAACTTCTTTAGTTAAATAATCTTGCGCAGCTTGTTTATCACTAGTTACTGCTTCATTTGCACCACCAGCACAACTACCGTTAGCACAACATGAACTGCAAGAAGGTGCAGAATAGTAGCTATAATCTTGATAATTAAGCGATGGATAATCTGCTTTTAGCCAATGTGGCTCTTCCATTTCTAACCAATGGCGATAAGCATCTAAACGAAATTCCAGCATCCACTCTGGCTCGTTTCTTTTTGCCGATATTGCACGTACAACCGCTTCATTTAATCCTTTTTCTAAGGTATCGGTTGATATATCGGTATAAAAACCTTCTTTATAGTGGTGATCGCTTAGCCATCCCTGAACTTCATCACCAATTTCAACATTGCTCTGAGACATAATCTGACTTCACTATGTTATACCCCAAAGCTCTCACCACATCCGCAGACGTTTTGAGCTTTAGGATTATTAAATTTAAACATTTGATTAAGTCCTTCACGAACATAATCAACAACAAGCCCATCGATGAATGGCATTGCTTTTAATGAAACAAACAGTTTTGCACCATTATGTTCATACACAATATCATCTTCACTTGGGCCTGCAGCGAGTTCAATAACATAACCATACCCAGTACAACCAGAGGGTTTGATATTTAAGGAAAGCCCCTGTTTTTCAGGGTTTTTCTCAACTAAATGGCAAATATGTTTTGCTGCATTATCCGTCAGTACAATGCCTTGCCAAGCTGTGTCGTTAAGAGAAAAAGTTTCAACGTTGTTTGTCATTTCTGACCTCATTTCGAAAGGAGATTGATATCTTTCCTGACACTAATGGTAATGATAACCCTTATCACTTCAACCATGTCTTTTGAAAGGATATTATGCAAATGTATGTTTTTTGTTCTATTATTGCGTTAAATTTGTTAAATTTTATTTTTAACGCTATGTAATATATCACTTTTATCTTTTTTTATAACAAAAAATAAAACTTTTAATTTTTATTATATTTCGCACAATAAGCATATAAGTTGCAATATAAATACACTTTATATGTTATCACTGAAATCGAGAGAAAAAAGCATAAAAATATGTATCTACACGATGATGTTTACTGTGCACACGTTTCATTTTTATGCTTGTTATGCGGGATAAGATAGCACCACTGATGGAATAACTTCTTATTGTATTGTGTGTTTGCTGAATTTATTTATTAATTGAAATGGTTTGAATATGTTCTCTTGTACATTCAATAACTTGTTTGTATTTCTGCTTGTTTGACTGGCTATTTATCGTACTAATAAATTGTAATTGCCAAACGCGATTTGTGCTTAGATCTGCCACTAAAACACCTTCATAGCTTACATTTTCTCTTGCCATATTCCCTTCAAAAAGAACATGTCGGCTTTCAACACTCGGAATGGTTAATGGCTTTATTGATGTGGAAATTTCATTCATACCATCAATTATCGCAATATTATCAACGATGCCTTGTGCTCCAGCATCCACATCGTAAGTCATTGCATCGGCCATTTTAAAATAAACCAGGCGAACTTCTGATAAATCGCAAATAGGCTTTGACTTATAAACTATCATTTCTGTTGTAACGTCCTGAACATTATCAGGCAATATTTTAAAATAGTTTTCAGTATCTTCTCTGCTCATTGAAAATGAAGTGGGATACGCCATATTAAAACCAGAAATAGTTTGTACTGGAATATTACTTACATCATTACTCGTTTTAGAGGTAGAATTATTATCACATCCGGTGAGTAATAAACCTGCAATTAATAATGCTGCGGTGTTGAATTTTGAAATAGTTAACATTGTGAGCGTCTTTTCTTTTATTATGAAGATAATGATTATCATTAAAAATAAAATCTAAATAAAGAATAATTTCTATTTTTGTTCTCTATTTTTATTCTTTTTCTCATTATCTATAAATAAAAACGCACAAAGCGAGTATTTCACTTTGTGCATTTAATTTTTTTACTTTCTTAAGAAATAACTGATGTGGTTAATCTTGAAATACATACTTGACGATCTTCATCATCAAATATTTCTATTGACCACACTTGGTGAGAACGCCCTAAATGAATAGGTTTACATACCCCTCTCACCTTACCTTCTCTGGCTGAACGAATATGATTAGCGTTAATTTCTAAACCCACAATTTTTTGTTCACCTTCGGTACAAAGATACCCAGCAACCGATCCTAGGGTTTCAGCTAAAACAACAGAAGCACCACCATGCAGCAAACCTAGAGGTTGTTTTGTACGATGATCAACAGGCATTGTTCCTTCAAGATAATCTTCGCCGAGGTGCGTTAATTCAATACCTAAATGGCTAATCATATTATTTTGCCCAATATGATTAAGATGCTCGATTGTCGTTTCACGTTTCCATATCATGGCATAATCTCCAATAGTGCCTGTAGTGGGTGTTTAAGCTCAATATTATCAATACGTTTTACTTGACTACGACACGAATACCCTGTGCTTAAGCAACGCATTGTCGGCAATGTTTTTAGTGCATTACCCCATGAGAGTTGGTAAATGCCTAATGAGTTTTCATAATTGTTCAGTTCATGTCCATAAGTACCAGCCATTCCACAACATCCTGTGCTTACAAATTCGAGTTGTTGCCCATAGCGTTGGAAAATTGTCTGCCACTGTTTCATGCTTTGTGGTAGTGCCGTTACTTCCGTACAATGCCCGAAAAGATACCATTTTTCAGCATCATCGCGAACAGCTATTGGTTCACTCACTAATTTATTTAACCATTCATGAACGAGGTGAACCTCAAAACCCCCCCGTTTATCACCCAAAATTTCACGATATTCATCGCGATAACAAAGCACTAATGCGGGATCAACTCCCACCATTGGAATATCTAATTTTGCAACACGATTAAGCATGGTTGACGTTTTTTGTGCCGTTTTACTAAATTGCTGTAAAAAACCTTTAATATGTTGCGCTTTTCCATTAGGTGAAAAAGGCAATAAAACAGGTTTAAACCCAATTTTTTCAATAAGTTTGATAAAATCCGCGACCACTTTTGCGTCGTAATAGCTGGTAAAAGGATCTTGCACCACCAGCACATAATGGCTTCGTTGCTTATCAGATAAACGTTCTAAATCTTCTAACGTCATATCTAGAGCGTGGTGACCTGCTAATTGTTGTTTTAATGTTGGCGATGACAGTAGCGGTAAATCTACCATTCCTATGGTATGTTTACTTAATGACTGCACCAAGGGTTGCTTCATAAAGAAATTAAAGAATCCTGGCGCTTTAGCCATGATAGGGGTTGTTAATTCAACATTCGCAACAATATGATCTTTTAATGGCCGTAAGTAGCGCTGGTGGTACAATTCAGTAAATTTAGAACGAAATGACGGTACGTCAATTTTAATTGGACACTGAGTTGAACAGGCTTTACAAGCTAAACAGCCATTCATAGCCGCTTTCACTTCATGAGAAAAGTCATATTCGCCACGTTTGGCTTTCCATGTATTACGTGTTTTTTCAATCAAACTTCTTAAGCTAGGTTTGTTATTTTCTAGGCTAGATCCAAGTTGTTTTGGGTTAACACCTTGCTCTGTTAATAAACGTAACCACTCTCTTACTAGCGCAGCTCGCCCTTTAGGTGAATGAATGCGTTGCCCACTAATTTTCATAGAAGGACACATTGGACTTTTCGCATCGAAATTAAAGCAAAGCCCATTACCATTACAGTCTAAAGCTCCTTTAAAATCTTGACGAACAGATAAAGGGATGGTGCGATCAAAGGTGCCTCGTTTAATGGTATCAACTTGTTTCATAGGTTCATCAACCTCTAACGGAGGGCAAATTTTCCCAGGATTAAGCCTATTTCGAGGATCGAATACCGTTTTGATTTGACGCAGTTCATGATAGAGCGTTTCACCGAAAAATTCGGGGCTGTATTGCGCTCTAAAGCCTTTTCCATGTTCACCCCAGAGTAACCCACCATATTTGGCTGTTAGCGTGACAATGTCGTCTGAGATAGATTTCATCAACAATTCTTGTTGTGGATCGCACATATCAAGTGCGGGTCTTACGTGTAATACACCTGCATCGACATGCCCAAACATGCCATAATTGAGTTGATGACTGTCAAGTAACGCTCTAAATTCTGTAATATAATCAGCAAGATGTTCTGGTGGTACACAAGTATCTTCCACAAAGGGAATAGGCTTTGCTTGCCCTTTTGCATTACCTAATAAACCCACCGCTTTTTTACGCATGGCATAAATACGGTTAATATCCGCTAAATCATCACACACTTGATAACCGATAACACCACTTTGCCCCTCTTTCATTAATGAATCTAAACGTTGACATAATGATGTAACTTGAGAATGAATTAATACTTCATCATCACCCGCAAACTCAACAATATTAAGGCCTTGCATATCTTTGTCTGGCACATCTGTGATCAATTCTTTGACGGAATGCCACACAATATCTTCACGAGCAAGATTCAAGACTTTGGAATCAACAGTTTCAACAGAAAGTGCATTGGCTTTAACTAAAAAAGGCGCGTTACGCAATGCAGAGTCAAACGAATCATATTTTACGTTGACTAAACTGCGCTGTTTGGGAATTGGCGTGATATCCAACGTTGCTTCAGTAATAAAAGCCAGCGTACCCTCTGAACCGGTTAAAATTCGTGTTAAATCAAAGCGTTTCATGTCATCACTAAAAACATGACGCAAATCATATCCCGTTAAAAAGCGGTTTAATTTAGGGAATTTTTCAAGAATAAGTTTTCGTTGTTCTTTGCAACGGGATAAAACAGTTCGATAAACCTTCCCAATAGCAGAGCTTTCTTGTGCGATATTCTCGGCTAATGCCGTATCCATGGCGCGGGTTTCAAGCAGTTCACCACCTAACAAGACCGCTCGAACACCAAGGACATGATCAGAGGTTTTACCATAAACCATAGAACCTTGCCCTGAGGCATCGGTGTTAATCATTCCACCTAATGTGGCTCGGTTACTGGTAGAAAGTTCAGGTGCGAAAAAAAAGCCATAGGGTTTTAAAAACAGATTGAGCTCATCTTTTATCACACCAGCTTCAACTTTAACCCAACGTTGTTCTGGGTTTATCTCAATAATACGTTTCATATAACGAGATAAATCAACCACTATACCATCAGTCAATGCCTGCCCATTGGTTCCGGTACCTCCGCCTCTTGGTGTCAAAGAAAGCGAATGAAATTTGGGTTCATCGACTAGGCGTGCAACAATAGTTACATCAGCCGTTGAGCGAGGAAAAACCACCGCCTGTGGCAATAACTGGTAAATACTATTATCTGTTGCCATAGTGAGTCTATCAGCATAACTGCTGGAGATATCACCAGTGAAGCCATTTTTTCGAAGAGTATCAAGAAATTCTGTTGTGAGTTCACTAACTTGCGGTGCTTGCGATATACGTGGGATCATTTGTTATAGCTCTTTAATCTAATAGTCCACATTGCTTAATTTTTGATATTGAAATGTATGCTAAGAGGTACTTTGCCTCATTTTGTACTTTCAGACCGATACCTGTTCACCTTATCATACAATTCTGGCAAATTGCGTAGTGATATAAACAACGTGATATTTGCAATGTTTATTCATCTGCTTCTAGCATTTTTATTCGTGTAGGGATTTAAAACCATGGAAAAACCGCAGATCCATACAGATATACCCAAAGTTTTATTCACTGTTCTTTTTATTTCTTTTTTTATTATCGCCAGTTTTTGGATACTCAATCCCTTTATTGTGGGTTTTATTTGGGCTGGAATGATTGTTGTTGCCACATGGCCTTTACTCCTTATTATTGAAAAACGAGTAAAATATCGTTGGCTATCTACCATGATAATGATGATCTTGATATTACTGATCTTTGTTATCCCTATTATCTTGTTAATTAGTAGTGTTATTGATAATAGTGCTCCACTCATTGAGTTAGCTAAATCACCTTCGAATATTCAGCCTCCTCAATTATTATGGCTTAATGATATCCCAATGATAGGAAGCAAACTTTATGATACATGGCACTCTATTCTCGTTTCTGGTGGCAATGCATTAATCACCAAAATTCAACCTTATGTTGGGCAAGCCGCCAACTGGTTTTTTGCTCAAGCCCTAAATATCGGTCGATTTGCTCTGCATTTAGGTGTGATGTTGTTATTTTCTGGCTTACTGTTTTTACAAGGTGAAAACGTTGTTGCTTGGTTACGTCATTTTGCTATTCGTTTAGCAGGCCAACGTGGTGATGCGGCTATTTTACTAGCATCAATGTCTATTCGTGCCGTTGCCCTAGGAGTGGTATTAACCGCCTTAATTCAAGCAATTGTTGGTGGTATTGGCCTTGCGGTATCAGGTGTTCCTTATGCCACAGTGCTTACCGTTGTCATGTTCATTTGTTGCCTTGCACAAATAGGCCCTTTATTAGTGCTAATCCCTTCTGTTCTATGGCTATTTTGGACTGGTGATACAACTTGGGGCATTGTCATGGTGATTTGGGGAGGAGCTGTGGCAACTATGGATGGTATATTACGTCCATATTTGATCAAAATGGGGGCCGATTTACCGATGGTATTAATTCTAACGGGAGTTATTGGCGGCATTTTGACATTAGGTATGATTGGATTATTTATCGGTCCTGTTGTTCTTGCTGTTGCACATAGTTTATTAAATGCATGGATAAATGAAGTACCAAAGCCTAATCCTGATCTAACTGAAACAGTAGAATTTATGAATAAAAACTTTATTGAAAAAGAATAAATAATAATGGGCATGTAAGTGTAGCTACTTACATGCTCTAAAATTAATAGACTAAAGTTTAATAAAGATTATCAATTTAAGAATGAATTATTATATTTTTATATTCAAACTTACAATTTGAAACAAATTACATTCTTTTAAACCTGTGTGTTACCAGCTAGTTATATTCACTTTGAAATAGGCTAATATTATTTTTATTGAGATAATTCTTAGAGCATAATTAACTCATTTCTCTTAATATAAATATCAACGAAACAAATGTTTCACCGAATTAATGATTTCGCCTTTCATATTAATAGATTAATTGGCGGAATTAAAGAATATAAAATATTGCTGTGTGTAGTCTTTGCCTGTCAGCCCATGATAGGCTTTTTTTTTGCCTATTATTTAATAATTGTATAAAAAAAGCTCACATTATTTTGTGAGCTTTAATTTATGACCTTTATATTAATTCTATTGTGCTAATTTCACCCAAGTTTTAATTACGGTATCTGGATTTAAAGATAAACTATCAATCCCTTCTTCCATTAACCATTGTGCGAAATCTTCATGATCAGAAGGTCCCTGTCCACAAATACCCACATATTTACCGTTACGTTTAGCCGCTTGGATTGCCATTGATAATAATGCTTTTACTGCATCATTGCGCTCATCAAATAGTGCAGAAACGACACCAGAATCTCGGTCAAGACCTAATGTTAATTGGGTCATGTCGTTAGAGCCAATAGAGAAACCATCAAAGTGTTCTAAGAATTTATCCGCTAATAAGGCATTTGATGGAATTTCACACATCATAATCACTTTTAAGCCATTCTCACCACGTTTTAAACCGTTTGCAGCTAATTCTTCAATAACTTCTTCAGCTTGGCGCACCGTACGAACAAATGGGATCATCACTTCAACATTATCTAACCCCATATCGTTACGAACACGTTTTACCGCTTCACACTCAAGCGCAAAACAACGACGGAAATCATCGGATACATAACGACCTGCTCCACGGAATCCTAACATTGGGTTCTCTTCATCCGGCTCATAACGGTCACCACCAACTAAGTTGGCATATTCGTTAGATTTAAAGTCAGACAAACGAACAATCACACGTTTAGGCCAGAATGCTGCCGCCAATGTCGCAATCCCTTCTGTTAATTTACTAATGTAATATTCAACAGGAGATTCATAGCCAGCCATCATCTCATTAATTTCAGCTTTTAATGCTTCGCTTTGATCGTCATACTCTAATAATGCGCGAGGATGGACACCAATCATACGGTTGATAATAAATTCTAAACGCGCAAGGCCCACCCCGTCATTTGGTAAACCAGCGAAATCAAATGCACGATCAGGGTTACCAACGTTCATCATGATTTTCAGACCAAGTTCAGGCATGTTATCGATTGCGGAGCTTTGAATGGAAAAATCCAGTTTGCCATCATAGACAAACCCCGTATCACCTTCAGCACAAGAAACTGTAACGACTTGCCCTTCTGTAATACATTCTGTGGCATCACCACAACCTACAACAGCAGGAATACCTAATTCACGTGCAATAATCGCAGCATGACATGTTCTACCACCACGATTTGTCACAATCGCAGAGGCCTTTTTCATAATAGGTTCCCAATCTGGGTCTGTCATGTCAGTAACCAGTACATCACCCGCTTCAATTCTATCCATTTCATTTAAGTTATGAATAACTTTGACTGTACCTGTACCAATTCGATGACCAATAGCACGACCTTCAATGATTACAGAGCCGCTTTCATTTAACTGATAACGCTCCATCACTTGCTGGTTAGATCGAACAGTTTCAGGACGAGCCTGTACTATATACAAACGACCATTATGCCCATCTTTAGCCCACTCGATATCCATTGGACGACCGTAGTGTTGTTCAATCAATACAGCTTGTTTTGCCAACTCTTGAACTTCATTATCAGTCAAAGAGAAACGATTGCGCAGTGCTTCTGGCGTATCTTCAATACGTACTTGTTTACCATGCTCTATACTGTCTGCGTAAACCATTTGGATCTTTTTAGAACCTAAGTTACGACGAACAATTGAAGGTAGGCCTTTTGCTAAAGTTGGCTTGTGTACATAAAATTCATCAGGGTTTACTGCTCCCTGAACAACCATTTCACCTAAACCATAAGCTGATGTAATAAAGACAACTTGATCGAAGCCTGATTCAGTATCGATGGTAAACATCACACCTGAAGAGGCAAGATCAGAACGCACCATACGCTGAACACCTGCAGATAACGCAACACCGCGGTGATCGTAGCCTTGATGGACACGATAAGAAATTGCTCGGTCATTAAATAATGAGGCAAATACGTGTTTAATCGCAACGAGAATGGCATCAATACCTTGAACGTTTAAAAACGTCTCTTGTTGGCCCGCAAAAGAAGCATCAGGCATATCTTCTGCTGTTGCTGATGAACGAACGGCAAAAGAAGCTTCTGACTCACCTTCACTTAATGTGAGATAAGCATCGCGAATATCTTTTTCAAACTGAGGCGTAAAAGGTGTATCAATTACCCACTGGCGAATTTGATTACCTGCTTGGGCCAGTTGATTAACATCGTCAACATCAACACTATCAAGCAATTCATAAATACGCTGATTGATACCACTCTGTTCCAGAAAATCATTAAACGCTTGCGCTGTGGTAGCAAACCCATTAGGAACAGAAACTCCCAGTTCCGCGAGGTTTGTGATCATTTCACCGAGGGAAGCATTTTTCCCACCAACACGATCAACGTCATTCATACCTAATTGGTTATACCAAAGTACATTGCACGGGGTGAGGCTATTGCTGGACATTGAGAACAATCCTTTTTTAAACAATTATGAGAGAGAGAAAAAAAGAAAAACCCGCTGTCAAAACGACAACTTAAATAAGCGTATCACAATGTTATAGTGAATATAGAAAGGTGAATCGATCAACCAGAAAACTTTATTTTTTTATCCTTTATAATCACTAAAAATGCTATAGATAATGTTGTTTGATTCGCTAATTCAGCTAAAAAAAGGTGAGCGTTATGATATTAAGCTTAAACTCTATTAATTGTGATAATAATGAACCCATTGATAGAACAGTCTTTTTTATCTCTGATGGTACAGCTATTACAGCAGAAGTTTTAGGCCACGCTGTACTTTCTCAATTTCCACTAAGAATGAAAAGTTATACATTGCCTTTTGTTTCTACAGTAGAAAGAGCTGAAGAAATAAAACAGAAAATCGCTGAAATTTATAAAAAGAGTGGCGCTAAGCCCCTTGTTTTTTATTCTATTATTAGCCCCGAAGTTAAACAGGTAATAAATAGTAGTGAAGGCTTTTGTCAGGATATTGTGCAATCTCTTGTATTACCGCTTGAAAAGGAAATGGGTATTCAAGCCTCACCAAAATTAAATAAAACACACGGGTTAACAGAGAAAAATCTTAGTAAATACGATGCCCGTATTGCAGCTATTGAATACACGCTTTCTCACGATGATGGAATATCATTACGTAATCTCGATCAAGCACAAGTTATCTTAATTGGCGTTTCTCGTTGTGGTAAAACCCCCACCAGCCTCTATTTAGCTATGCAATTTGGTATTCAAGCTGCCAATTACCCATTTACTGCTGATGATATGGATTTTTTAAAACTCCCTGCTGAATTAAAAGAGTATCAACATAAATTATTCGGTTTAACCATTGCACCAGAACGCCTGGCTGCTATCCGAGGTGAACGTCGTGAAAATAGCCGTTATGCATCAATTCGCCAATGCAGAATCGAATTAGCCGAAGTGGAAGCCCTTTTCAGAAAAAACAATATTCCTTATCTCAATACCACTAATTATTCTGTTGAAGAAATTTCAACTAAGGTAATTGATTCTATGGGATTAGCGAGAAGAATGTTCTAAGTCTTAACCTTATTTTTTTATTGGTTTTTCTCTAATAACGCTGTTGAAATTAGCTGAATTTCGTTTATTGTGATCTTAATCACTGGGTAGACTTACCCTGTATATTTATTGAGATGAATTATGTTAAAGACAGACGAACTACGGACTAAGGCTTTAGACAGTCTGGTGACACCAGAAACCTTAGCAAAAGAGTTCCCCATTTCTGATGAGATAATCCAAAATATCACATCAGCACGTAAACGAATTGAAGCTATCCTTACTGGTGAAGACAAACGACTTTTAGTGATCGTGGGTCCTTGTTCTATTCATGACCCCAAAGCAGCCAAAGAATATGCCACGAAACTTAACCAGCAAAAAGAACGCTATCATGACCGCTTAGAAATTGTCATGAGAACCTACTTTGAAAAACCACGTACAGTTATTGGTTGGAAAGGCTTAATCTCTGATCCTTATCTTGATAATTCTTGCAATGTTAATGAAGGTATCCGCCTTGCAAGAAAATTATTAATTGAGATAAATACATTAGGCTTACCAACTGCAACCGAGTTTCTTGATATGGTAACTGGTCAGTATATTGCTGACTTAATTAGTTGGGGTGCTATCGGCGCAAGAACTACAGAGAGCCAGGTTCATCGTGAAATGGCATCCGCACTTTCTTGTCCTGTGGGCTTTAAAAACGGTACGGATGGTAATACTCGTATTGCTATTGATGCAATTCGTGCTTCTCGCGTTGGTCACACTTTCTTATCACCTGACAAAAATGGCCGTATGACAATTTACCAAACTAGCGGTAATCCTTACGGGCACATAATTATGCGAGGTGGTAAAAAACCAAATTATCATGCCAGTGATATTGCAGATGCTATTGATGCACTAAAACAAGTGGATTTACCTGAACATCTTATTATCGACTTTAGTCATGGTAATTGTGAAAAGATCCACCGTCGCCAATTAGAAGTGGCTCGCAATGTCAGTCAACAAATTAAAGATGGCTCACAAGCTATTGTTGGCGTGATGGCTGAAAGCTTTTTACAAGAAGGCTCACAAAAAGTCTTGCCAGAAAAACCTCTTGTTTATGGACAATCTATTACTGATCCATGTTTAAGCTGGAATGATACCGAGCAATTGCTTGAATTATTAGCACAAGCCGTTGAGAGTCGATTTTAATAACCCTATTTATTAAGGGGATAATTCTATCCCCTGTTATTTTTCTTCTCTGTTCATTCTGTATTGATCTTATTTTTTAGTAAAAAGATAAGCCTCTTTTATTCCTTTGTTTTAAATTTCATCACATACCGTTTTATCACTCACAATATGACTTAAATTTACCTATTTACGTTAAAAAAAGCTTGTCTAAATACATTTGTTAACGATAATGATTATCATAATGATAACGCTTATTACTCTTAGTGTATTATGAATAAAAAAGCTAATAATTTGGATAGTTCATTGGTTAAACAGGACTCTCATTCTTCAATAATTCAATCTATTAATAGTATTGAATTATTGGGTAAAGATGGCGTGGTTTACATTCAACATAACGGAGAGTTGTATCAACTACGTCAGACCAAAGCAGGAAAACTGATCCTGACTAAATAATCATTTTTGACAATAACTCGCAAGCCACCTATCAATTCAGCTAGGCAGCCAGCTAAATAACTCCATATACAAGGACTTTTTATGGACATTTATGGTATGTGTATGCTGAAAAAACATTTCAAGTATTCAGGTATAGCAACAGCACTTTGTCTGTTGTATTCATCTATTGCCTCTGCACACCCAGAAAAAACGAACACGGACTCTCTTACTGTTATCGGTCATAAATATCACGAAATAGAGCATAACTTTCAATCTACAATTGAAACCTCAACACCTCAGGCAAAAACAGCGTCAACAACAGGTGAAATGTTAAAAGAAGTCGCAGGTATCACTCTTTCAGGTACAGGCGTGACTAATGGTGCCAACATTCTAATGCGTGGATATGACCAAAAAGGTGTCAAGATCCTCGTTGATGGCATTCATCAACCACTCGAAAACACCATGAATAATTTAGGGGGAATATTTCTTGATCCTTCTTTAATCAAAAATATTAATGTCAAACATGGTTCTGCCTCGACTATTCATGGTGAAGGCGCTATGGGAGGGGTTGTTGCTTTTAACACTCTCGATCCTCAATCAATACTAGCAAAGAATAAAAACTTAGGGGCTAAATTATTCAGCTCTTATTCTTCTGCTGATCGCCATTTCTCTTATGGCGGAATAATTGCGGGCCAACATAAACTATTCTCTGGTTTGATTTCTTATACACAACGTCAGCGTGGCCCTATCTTATTGGCTGATGGACAAAAAATGGATAACAATGAATCCATTAATAACTACTTTGCTAAAATCTATTTCTACCCTACAAATAACCAAACCTTTATTTTCTCAGCTCGCCATTATGATAATTCAGGTGAACAACGAGAAGTATTACATCGTATGGGTGGATATGGTAAAAACGAAAGTAATCAGGTATATCGAGATACTCAGCAAAAAAATTACTCTCTAACTCATCACTATGCCCCTGAAAGTAATTCTTGGATTGATTTAACAACCCACCTTTATTACTCACAGTTTAATATTGAGCAAACTTTCTTAACCGATGTAAAACTTACAGAAAGTGAAATTAAAAAAAATTTAAAAGGTAATATCGGTGGTTTCGAAGCACGAACACAATCAACTTACGGTGGTAAATTAGAAAATTATACTAATATTACTCCTCATAATAATCTTAATTTGTCTGTCATTCTGGGTACCGAAGCTTACCGACAGAAAATGACATCCAACGAAAAAGCCAAAAACTTCCCATTGGCAAAAATGGATTATGCCGCAGCATGGTTACAAAGCACACTATCAACACCACTACTCCCTTTATCCTTAACAGCTGGTGTTCGCTATCACTATTATGAAAGCTCGCCAAATAAAGAGATTGATAGTGTCATTTATAATCATGCAGTTAGAAATGCAGATGAAAGTAAACTCATGCATAAAGCAAGTTATCGTGGCACTACTGAAAATGTAAAATTAACATTTTCTGCAACACCGTGGTTACAGCTTTACACATCATACTCGACTGCATTTAGGGCACCGACATTAAGTGAGATGTTTAATGATTCACTTCATTTTAAGAAAGGACGATATTTAATATCTTATTGGATACCTAATCCTTACTTAAACCCAGAAAGAAATAGAACCTGGGAATATGGTGGAAAATTTTCATTTCAACAGTTGCTATCTGAAAATGATGCACTAGAAATTAAAGTGGCTTATTTCGATACATTTTCAAAGGACTATATTTCCTATGCTGAATGGATGGGAACACTTCTTGGAAGAATGAGCTTAAAAGCCTATAACATTGCGAATGTTCATATTGAAGGTGCAGATGTTGCTTTACGTTATACCCACTCTTGGCTCTCTGCTGGATTAAGCTATAACCGAACAAACACATTCCAACTTACAGATAGTGAAACCATCTCCCCCGTAAGACCAGAAATTCTTACCGCCTTTATACAGGTTCCTATTGCCAAAACACCTTTCTCATTAGGTTGGTCAGGACAATTTGCCAGCGCTACTGACTCTAAAAGTGGCTACAGCGGCATTGTTGCTCCACATAATAAGGGTAAAAAAGTCACTCGATTGCAAGAAGTTGTTCAACAATTTCCTGGATATGCTGTTCACGATTTTTCACTCAGCTATCAATCTAAGAAAAATAAAGATCTACAAGCAACACTTATGTTGGCAAATGCTTTTAATTATGAGTATTTCTCAACACGAGGTGTGCCACAAGAAGGCAGAAATATAAAAATGTCCATCAGTTATCGCTGGTAGATGAGGAGCAATGATTTATATAACAAAGGGCTGTTTTAACAGCCCATTAAAATAACGGAGATCCATCTGCATGTCTCAGTCATCCCTATTAATTAAATTTAGTTTACTGGCTGTTGCTGTTTCTTCTGCTTGTGTGTCAGCACAAGAGAAAACACAAACTAGCGAGGAGAAAAAAACAGAAGTGCTTACCGTTTATGCGACTGGTAATGAGCGTGATAGCTTTACGTTACCCATGATGTCAACCGTTATTAAAAATAACAATGCGTTGTCAGAAACCGCAGGTAGTGCTTCTGAATTACTTCGCCATGTGCCCGGAATTTCTATTTCCGGCGCAGGTCGTACTAATGGTGAAACCATCAGTATGCGTGGATACAGTAAAAATGGAATATTGACACTTGTAGATGGTGTACGTCAAGGAACTGACACTGGCCATATTGACAGTATTTTTGTTGATCCTCTTCTTATAAAGCAAGTTGAAGTAGTTCGGGGTCCTTCTGCATTATTGTATGGTAGTGGAGCACTTGGCGGTGTTATTGCTTACGATACCGTTGATGCAAGCGATCTACTTTCAAAAAACGAACAAGGCGGTGTACGTGTTACTGGTCTTGGTAATACCGCGCAACATAGCCAAGGTTTGGGTGTTACTGCTTTTGGCAAACACGATAACCTTGATGGTCTCGTGGCATTATCAGCTCGTGATAAAGGTGATATTCGTTATGGTGGGGGTTATCGTGCACAAAATGATGAAACCATTATTAACCTACTCTCCAAAGGGCGTTGGTTTATTGATGATAGCAATACATTAAGCGGACAATTCCGTTATTACCATAACAATACTAATCAGCCCAAAAACCCTCAAGTTCCCTCAAATCCTACACTTGCTAATGTAGAAACTGATCGTACTACAACACAAAAAGATGCACAGTTAACCTATCAATACAATCCTTCGGATTTACAGTGGGTTAATCTAAAAACGCAGGCTTATTACAGTGAAGTTGATATCAATGCCAGAACGATACAAAAAGGATTTGAAGGTCGAGAACAAAAAACCTATGGCATAAAACTCGAGAATCGCTCTCAAGTGGGGATGGATAGCTTTGCATCACATGGGCTTACTTATGGTGGCGAAGTGTATAAACAGAAACAATCACCAAGTCAAAATACAGAAAGCTTCCCACAAGCAGATATCCGTTTTATGTCAGGCTGGGTTCAAGATGAGGTCACTTTACGTGATTTGCCTGTCTCCTTAATTTTAGGAACCCGTTTTGATAAATATAAAAGCCAAAACGATCGTTATGATGATATTACTGCTGATAAATGGTCATCCAAAGGAGCTATCAGCATCACGCCTACTGATTGGTCAATGCTTTATACTTCTTATTCACAAGCGTTTAGAGCACCTTCTTTAGGCGAAATGTATAACGATGCTAAGCATTTTGATGCGCCATTCCCAGGAGCACCAACAAACTATTGGCGTCCTAATCCCAATTTAAAACCCGAAACCAATTCAACCACCGAATACGGATTTGGTTTTCAATTCGATGACTTATTATCTAATAATGATAATCTGAAAATTAAAGCTGCCCATTTCAATACTCGTGCAAAAGATTATATTGATGCAGATGTCGCTATTTTTCAGGGATATACACAATCAACAAATATTCCAAGAGCAACTATTTGGGGGTGGGATGTTTCTATGAGCTACCAATCCAAATTCTTTAATTGGGACTTAGCGTATAACCACACCAAAGGAAAAGATAATGCCACAAATGCCTCAATTACTTCGATTGAACCAGATACATTGACCAGTCGCTTTGATGTTCCAGTTCCAAGCACAGATTTTTCTGTGGGCTGGGTCGGTCAATTTACCAAGAAAACGGACTTTACTAAACATGACCGTTTTAATCGCCCTACCAATCACCAACAAGCAGGTTATGGCGTCAATGATTTTTACCTTCGTTATGAAGGTAACGCCTCCTTAAAGGGGCTAACAACCTCATTTGTACTAGGTAACGCATTTGATAAAACTTATTATTCTTCTGCCGGTATTCCTCAAGAAGGTCGTAATGCAAAAGTACTTGTGAGTTATCAATGGTAATTAACAATAAAATCAACGATAGATACAATAGGAGTTTCTGTGAATAAACCTCTTTATGAGAGCTACCTGCAAGCAAAAGCGGATAAAAAAGCACCTTATGCCCGTGATCTGGCAGCATACTTAAATGTAAGTGAAGCCGAATTAACACATGCACGCGTAGGACATGATGCAAAACGCTTACGTAACGATGTGCAAGAATTATTAAAAGCCTTAAGTAAAGTGGGTGAGGTCAAAGCCATTACTCGTAACGATATCGCCGTTCACGAACATCTTGGTGAATACACTAATGCACGCTTTAACGATCATGCAGGTTTGATTCTAAATCCTCGAGCA
Organism: Proteus genomosp. 4 str. ATCC 51469; assembly: GCF_003144375.1. NCBI lineage: Bacteria > Pseudomonadati > Pseudomonadota > Gammaproteobacteria > Enterobacterales > Morganellaceae > Proteus > Proteus genomosp. 4. The sequence goes on along the minus strand of NZ_PENV01000008.1, from coordinate 75,144 downwards.
ATGGATTTACGCTTTTTCTTCGCTTATTGGTCAAGCATTTTTGCACTCGCTGAAGAAACCTCAAAAGGAACTCGCTATAGCATTCAGTTTTTTGATATGCATGGCGATGCATTACATAAAGTCTATACAACTGACAATACCAATATGGATGAATGGAATGCGCTAATCCAATCATTCTTATCGGAAGAAAATCCAGCTCTAGACATTACCCCTATCGAACCTTATTCAAACACACCTGTTAGTCATGAATTGGCAGAGCAACTTGAACAACAATGGCGTTCAATGACTGATGTTCACCAATTTTTCAAACTACTAAAAGAGAATAACTTGAGTCGTCAACAAGCTTTTAAAGCTGTTGCCGATGACCTTGCTTATCAAGTTGATAACAGTGCACTGAAAACCTTATTAACCCTCGCTAAAGAAGCACAAAATGAGATCATGATTTTTGTTGGAAGCCGTGGTTGTGTGCAAATCTTTACGGGACAGATTGACCGTTTAGTTCCTCATCAATTTGAGAATAGTGATCAAGTCTGGATTAACGTTTTCAATCCTGCATTTACACTTCATTTAATTGAAAGTGAAATCGCCGAAAGTTGGATCACTCGCAAACCAACTCAGGATGGTTTTGTCACCAGTCTTGAAATCTTTGATAGCAAAGGCCAACAGATTGCCCAGCTTTATGGACAACGTACTGAAGGCACTGCAGAGCAACAACAATGGCGCGAGCAAGTTGATACACTTGCCAAAATAGCCTAATCGGAGAATGAGTTAATGAAAAAATGGCTTCTTTTGATCCTGTGTAGCGTCATGTCGTTTGTCAGTTCCGCCAATGAACGTATTGTCACTATTGGCGGCGATATCACTGAGATCGTTTTCGCGTTAGGTTCGGGTGAACAAATTATTGCAAGAGACAGCACTAGTTTAGTCCCTGAACAAGTGAAAGCACTCCCTGATGTGGGTTATATGCGAATGCTAAACCCTGAAGGTATCTTATCGGTCAAACCAACGTTAATTATAACCAGCGAACTCGCTCGCCCTTCTTTAGCACTACGCCGAATAAAAGAGGCAGGGGTCACTGTTAAAACGATTACAGGTACACATTCATTAGAAGCCATTAATGAAAAAATAGACACCATCGCCACTATTTTAAATAAACAAAAAGAAGGTGAACAGCTAAAAGAAAAACTCACCCTATCTATTAGCCAGATACCCACAACACCTATAGATAAAAAAGTCATTTATATCATGAGTCATGGTGGTGTTGTTCCTATGGCCGCTGGCCAAAATACTGCAGCAGATACTATTATTTCACTAGTTGGGGGTAAGAACGCAATGCAAGGCTTTACGAGTTATCGCCCTCTTTCTCAAGAAGGTGTCATTGCGAGCCAACCTGATATTTTGCTGGTGACTAAAGAAGGTATTAAAGGCATCGGCGGTATTGAAAAACTTTGGAATTTACCCGGTATAAAGTACACACCTGCAGGTAAAAATAAACATTATGTCGTCGTCGATGATATGGGATTGTTAGGTTTTACGCTTTCAACACCTGAAGTTATGCATCAAATTCGTCAAGCATTGGAGCAATAATGTCTCGTTTTCGTTCACCGTGGATGAGTATTTTAGTTTTACTCTTTTTGCTCACCATTGTTACATTAATTTCTGTGAATAGTGGTGCATTGGCACTCTCATTTCATACATTATGGAATAGCTCTTTTGATGATATGGAGTGGCAGGTTTGGCTTGATATACGCTTGCCTCGTGTGCTTTTGGCTATTCTTGTCGGTGGTGCATTAGCGATATCAGGTGCAATCATGCAAGGATTATTTAGAAACTCATTAGCTGACCCTGGGTTACTTGGCATAAGTAGCGGTGCGGCACTAATGGTTGCTATCGTGATTATACTACCTTTCTCTTTTTCACCTGTATTCGCATTTTACAGTCATATTGTAGCCGCCTTTGTTGGCGGCTTAATTGTGGCTATGATTATCTTCTCATTACATCAATTGAGTGATGGTAATTTAGCGCGGTTATTGCTTGCTGGGATTGCTATCAATGCACTTTGTATGTCCTTTATTGGTGTCTTAAGTTATATCAGTACAGATCAACAATTACGCCAATTTTCGCTGTGGATGATGGGGTCATTAAGCCAAATTGACTGGAAAACCTTATCCATTGCAACCCTTGTGATCATTCCAGTCAGTATTGTGGCATGTTGGCAAAGCCATAAATTAAATCTGTTACAACTTGGTGATGAAGAAGCGCACTACTTAGGGCTAAATGTAAGAAGAACCAAGTTTATTTTGTTACTACTTAGTGCCATTTTAATTGGTTGTGCGGTCGCGCTAAGTGGTGTCATTGGATTTATTGGCCTTGTGGTTCCACACCTTATTCGTATGCGTATTGGTAGTAATCATGTATGGCTATTACCTGCTACCATTTTAGGTGGTGCAACACTGTTACTCGCTGCTGATACATTATCCAGAACACTGGTATCTCCAGCAGAAATCCCTGTGGGGCTCATTACAGGATTAATTGGTGGCCCTTATTTCCTTTGGCTTATCTTACGACAACCCGCGAGAAGGATGTCATGATTCAAAAACAAAACACTTCGTTGCTCTATGGAAATAATTTGACGTATCAAATTGGTGAAAAAACTATTATTGATGATGTGTCTCTTTCACTTAATGCCGGAGAGTTAGTCACTATAATTGGACCTAATGGCGCAGGAAAATCATCATTACTACGTTTATTGACAGGTTATACGACACCAACACAAGGTGAGTGCTATTTTAAGCAAAAGACTTATTCGCAATGGAATAGCCAACAATTAGCACAAAACCGTGCTGTTATGCGCCAAAATAGCCAACTCTCATTTTCTTTTTCTGTAGAAGAAGTGGTTGCAATGGGAAGAACCCCTCATGGGCAACAACATAAAAAAATAGCTATCGAAACAGCTCTACTACAAACGGATTGTTTAAAATTTAAAGATAGAGACTATCGTCAATTATCAGGTGGTGAACAACAACGAGTGCAACTTGCCAGAGTATTAGCTCAATTATGGCACCCTACACCACAAGAGTCGGTATTATTCCTTGATGAACCGACTTCAGCACTTGATCTTTACCATCAGCAACACAGCTTACGCTTACTAAAGCAATTAGCAAAAACACAACATCTTATGGTTTGTTGTGTTCTGCACGATCTTAATTTGGCCTCACTTTATGCCGATAGAATTCTATTATTGCATCAAGGAAAATTAGTTTGTGAAGGTACTCCACACGATGTACTGACAACAGAAAATATCCAACAATGGTATGGCGCAGATGTGAGTGTTGATACCCATCCAGAGCATTCGTATCCACAAGTTTTTCTTCGTCCATAAGTTATCTTAGTTTTACTCAGTTGCCTTCTAGCATGGATTTTCTAGATTGTGACTGAGTTAATTTATTTTTATATGCTTATTTATTACAAATAAAATACACTAAGTAATATCACCTTAATTGATTAATAAATCTTATTTTAAAATTTTCCTATTTAGTCAAATAAATTGACTTTAAAATACACCTTAATCACTGATTAGCTTGTAAATCACACAAAAAAATATAACAATCTAAAGAATAAATGGTATAACAGATTTATCAAAGGAAAAATAAATCAATAAATTCAACAAAGTAAAATACATTTAAAACGATTTTTTTAATCAAAAATATCTATTAAGCTCTACCTTACTTGAGATATATAGCTTTCACCTATTAATTTGATAATGATTATCAATAACAAAAAGCACTTTTTGCCTACCTGTTATTTTCCCCATGCTTAAAATAGATTATAAATAACATACGTTACTATTCTATTTACTTGGGCACTGTGTCCCCACCATTTTTGTGGGAGGTTTTATGGCTGAAAATGTCGTTAATGATATTCTAAAATGGTTAGAAACCCAGTTACAACGTAACGAAGGTATAAAAATCGATACTATTGCGAACAAAAGTGGTTATTCAAAATGGCACTTACAACGCATATTTAAAGATTTTAAAGGCTGTACATTAGGCGAATATGTCCGCAAACGTCGCTTATTAGAAGCGGCTAAATCATTACAAGAAAAAGATATGTCTATTTTAGACATCGCTTTAATGTATGGCTTTAGCTCTCAAGCAACATTTACTCGTATTTTTAAAAAACATTTTAATACTACACCGGCTAAGTTTAGAGAAAATGGCACAATGCCAGATACTCATTGTTTCATGTCATGCGAAAATCACTAATTGATTTAGCATCATGTTGATGTTACTTGCCATAAAAAAACCAGCTTTAAAAAGCTGGTTTTTTCTTTATTTACAGAAAACTAAGCAATTGCCGTTATAAGCCATTCTTCAAGTTCATTAAGCTCCCCTTTATTATTAGGATAACGCTGTATAAGTTGCTGAATAAGCTCTTTTAAAGACTCAGGTGTATAACGTTTGCCAACTAGCATATCTGATAATGCTTCTAATGGTGCGGGATCTAAACTGTCAGTATAGATTTGACTTCTGACTACATTACCACGCTCAATATCAAAATGTAGTTCAACACCACCCCACTTAAAACGATTATCTAGCAAATGAGAAAATGCAGGGGCTTGTCCAAAATTCCATTCCCAACTACTTTGCTTAGCGAATGTCTCTTCAAAACTAGGTAAATCAGGTAATTTTTGCGGGGAAATAATCTCTGCATCTACTCGTTCACCATAGTATTCAAAAAAGCTTTCGGTAATAGTTTCACAAAGTTTTTCGTGAGTGATATCAGATTTCAGTTCGACTAAATTAGCCACTCGTGAGCGTACAGAGGTGATCCCTTTAGCTTGAAGTTTTTTCGGATCTGGATTGAGGTAATTGGCTAGTCTAGATAAGTTAGCATTTATTAATAATGTGCCATGATGGAAACCACGATCTTTCGTCTCTTTATAAGCCGAGCCTGAGATTTTTCTTTCACCCTCTTCTTGCGGTACGACTAAATCATTACGCCCTGATGCTGTTGCTTGTATACCTGCCTTTGATAAACCATCAAGTATAATTTGAGTTGAGATCGTTTTATTATACTCAGGCTTTCCCGCCATAAAGGTAAAACAGGTATTACCAAGATCGTGGAAAACAGCGCCACCACCACTTGAACGACGTGCTAATTTCACGCCATCTTCATCCATTTTTCGCGTATTACACTCTTTCCACGGATTTTGGGCTCGTCCAATAACTACCGTGTTATCATTACGCCACAGAAAAAGTACACGCTGATCCGCTGGCATTTGTCTAAAAATACACTCTTCAACAGCAAGGTTAAACCAAGGATCATAAGATTCGGAAATTAACAGTCGCAACTTACCAGACATGAGGAATACCTATATGAAGAAAATAAGGTATAAGATAGCATAACTCTCAATATATTAGGGTCTTAAATGGCACGAAATTACAATCGACGAGCTTGCCAGAATGTTTTTTTCCAATAGACATTATCAAGAGAAGAACGAGTAACCCCTTTACTAGTTGATGCGTGAATAAATGTGTTGTCAGTATCATAAATACCGACATGAAGTCCATTTTCACCACCACCTGTTTTGAAAAACACTAAATCCCCTGGCATTAAATCGCTTTTACTGATTTGCGTTCCGTATTTGGTTTGATCGATAGTCATTCGAGGCAATTTAATATCAAAACGATCACTATACGTTTTATAGACAAACCCTGAACAATCAATACCTGAAGATGTCATTCCACCATAACTATAAGGTGTGCCATACCACTGCTCAAGTTGTGATTTGAGCTGCACTATCACCATAATAGGATCGGAAAGCTGTGTTTTTAAAGGAGGGGCTGGTGGAATGCGTTTTGACGGACTAGATGAACACCCAGCCAGCAGGATAATACAGAGCAAGAAAGGATAGAAAACGGACTTTCTCATTGCATCCACCATTATTATTACGAGAGATTTTAAAATCTATCTGCTTTTTTAAGCAAAAACAAGTTATTGAAGGTGAATGAATCAAGATTAATAGAATAAATCGCACAATAACCAACAAGATATAGGAAATAAAACCCAAACTCTGAATTTAGTGTGATGTTGACCCTTTAGGTTTCTGGCTAATCAACCAAACACCTACCATAATAAAAGCAACACCTGCAGTTTTTGTCCATGAAGGGGTTTCTTGAAACCAAGGTAATATCACAGCAAGGATATAAACAAAAACATAGCTTAAGCTAATAAGTGGATAAGCTTTATTTAAAGGGATAGTGCGTAAAGTGAATAGCCAGCAAACCATAGAAAGGACATAACCGACAAGGCCAGCAAACACAATAGCGATTGGCGTTATGTTTGCCCATAGCCATGAAAAATCAAACCACTGTTTTTCTAACTGTAAATCCGGTAGCTCAGACATACCAAACTTTAATAACAATTGAGCGACAGTGACTAATAACGCACTTCCCATCGCCCATAAATAGCCTTTCATGCTTGTATACTCATCAATACAATGCCAACCATAATCGATGCAATACCAATCCAATGTTTCACATTAACAGGCTCTTTATAAACAAACTGCCCAATTAATGTCACCACAATAAAATTAATACTTAACATAGGATAAGCAATACTTAGAGGAAGAATTTGCAATAATCGTAACCAAAATAGCATCCCCAAACCAAGCATCGCAATGGCAACAAAAAGCCAGAAAATCGTTTTTCTGGCTTTTGTTAATGCGCCACTTTGCCAGCTAACCACCGCTTGTTTTTGACATACTTGTCCTATGCAGGTCAAAAAGCTCACAATTAACAATAAAACAAAGGACATTAATTACGCTTCTCATACGTTAAAATAGCAACTCGATGATTTGTCACAAGCTCTTCAGGTCTCGGCAATTGAGCTAACTTTTTCGGATCTTTAAACGTAATAACGACTGATACATTACCTTCTTTTCTTGCTTGCTCTAACCATTGAACAAAATTGTCAGGTTTAATTAATTTATGCTGAGAATCAGGATACTCTCTAATACCATAAGTTAACTCACCTGTTCTTTCATAAAGATAAATATCACTACGCTGTAATTCCCACGCCAACCCAGCACCAATACCCACACTGTTACTTACAATATATTTGCTCGCATTGAGTGTATCAATATTTTGACGAATAAATTCTTGAGGTAGCTTTCCATCAACACTACTGTTAGGTATTGCCTGCCCAATGCATAAACTCACGCCTAACGAGCAAGATGCCGCCCATAACCAATGTTTACCATTAAGCGTAGAGCAAAGATAACCAATAATACCCCATAAAGAGAATGCAACGATGGCTAAAACCCATTTAGACCATTCATAAGGCATATAAATAGGTTTTGAAGAAGCAAGTTGAATGACTAAGATAGCGACAACGGCAGCAACGCCAATAAAGATGTTGATATAGCCATTAATACGCAGTGCTTTCATTCTAAATTTACGTGCACAATCTACGCCATATTTCGCCATTAGCATTGCAAGCGGCGCCATAAATGGCAACATATATGTCGGTAATTTACCTTTCGCAATACTAAAGAATAAAAACGGAACAACAAACCAGCACAATAAGAAAAATAGCTCTGGACGTTTACGTCTTTTCTTCCAAGCTCCCATTAATGCGCCAGGCAATAAACCAAGCCAAGGTATTACCCCTAGTAATACAATAGGGATATAGTACCAGAATGGGGAACTATGCTGAGCATCTTCACCAGAAAAACGCTGAATATGTTCAATCCAAAAGAAATAATGCCAATAATCAGGCTCTGCTTTTGCAATAGCTAACGCCCATGGCAAACTAATCAATGCAGCACTAAACACTGCAAGTAAGCCATAGAGCAACATTTGAGTAAATTGCTTTTGATAAAGAGTAATAGGTATCATCACAATGACAGGGATAGCTAAAGCTAAAAACCCCTTAGTCATAAATGCCATACCACAAGCCAAACCTAATGTTATCCACGCTAATATTCGTGTTTTTACCGTCGTCGCTTTCAGTGCCCAAAAACAGCAGACCATACTCGCAGTAACCCAAAGTGCTAACATAGGATCTAATACACTGTAAGTGCCTACGCTAAACACTAAAAACATGGATAAATAAATTAAGCTAGAAACAAAAGCGACTTGGCGGTTACGCCACATCATTCTTGCCAGTAAATAAACAAGTAATGTGCTTAATAGAATAGAAATTACTGAACCAAAACGTACAGCAAAATTTGTGTGGCCAAATATTAATTGGCTAACATTATTGATCCAATAACCTGCAACAGGTTTTTCGAAATAGCGAATGTCGAGCATATGAGGAACTATCCAGTTCCCGCTCACCACCATTTCGCGGCTAATTTCCGCATAACGGGTTTCATCTGGTTGCCATAATAACCGGCTGTTCAATGGAAATAAGTAGGTAAGAACAAAAAAAAGAGCCAAGAGGATGGCCCCGATTTTACTCGCCCGGTTATTCAACATAGTTTCGTTAGACCTCTTGTTGGCACCCTAACCAGCCTTCTCGACCTGGAAAGTCAGATCGAACAACTTTACCCATCGGAAGCGTTTCTTTATCTTGTGGTAATAAATCGCTTAACGGACAGAATTCGATGCCTTCATTTGCAATCATTGCCAGTAACTGCTCAAACTGAGCTGCTTTTGACATTCCTTCAACTTCGGTATGGATAGTATAAACAGGTATTCCACTGTCTTTTTTGATTTCATCAATAATAAATTGATTAAAATCCTCATCCTTTACCTTTGTGCCGACGACTTCATCATAAGTTGGTAATGTTACTGGAATTTGCACCGTACCGATAGAACCATTTTCTAAAATCGGCCTAAAAGGATGCGTTCCTCGGCAATCGCTATTGTAATCGAATTGAAAAGTTTCTTTAACTGTTAATACGCGCTCATCAGCACGCCACCCAGCAACCGCTGAACATTTTACAGGGTTTTCAAGTGCTTTTTCCAGTGCTTCTACACCTAAACGAACTTGTTGCATTAATTCTTCTGTTGACCAACGAGCGACTTTTGCTTGCCAACCTTGGTGATCCCATGAATGTAACCCTACTTCATGCCCTGCATTTTGGGTTTCTTTCATCAAATAACCTAGATTCTTAGCAATTTTTTTGCCTGGCCATGCCGTTCCTGCTAATAAAATATCTAATCCATACAACGATGCAGCATTAGATCTCAGCATTTTCCATAAAAACTTTGGTTTTAAAAGGCGCCATAAATGGCGCCCCATATTATCTGGACCCACGCTAAAGAAGAAGCTGGCATGAATGTTATGTCTGGCAAATACATCCAGTAGCTGTGGAATACCTTGCTTCGTTCCTTGATAAGTATCCACATCAACTCTCAAACCAACTTTCTTCATTATCTGATCCTATTTATCGCCTAATTCTTCAACCGCACCACGTAAGAAGAAGTCTAATGTTTCCTCTACAGTTTGACGGGTTTCAATACTTGGTTTCCAATCCAATAAACGCTCTGCGTTTTTAATACTTGGCTTACGGTGTTCAACATCTTGATAGCCTTTACCATAGTAACTGCTACTTTCAATTTTCTTAAAGCCTGCAAATGGAGGGAAATGGCCTCGTAACTCATGTTTTTCGAAGCAATCTAACAGCATTTCTGCTAATTCGCGAATACTTGCTTCGTTAGTTGGGTTACCGATATTGATAATTTGACCATCACATTTGTTATCACGGTTTTCAATAATGCGGAATAAAGCTTCAATACCGTCATTGATATCGGTGAAACAACGTTTCTGCTCACCACCATCAACCAATTTAATTGGTGAACCTTCAACTAAGTTCAGAATTAATTGTGTGATTGCACGAGAGCTACCAATACGTGCTGAGTTTAAGTTATCTAGACGAGGTCCCATCCAGTTAAATGGACGGAATAGCGTAAATTTCAGATCTTCTTTAGCACCATAAGCCCAAATAACCCGGTCTAATAGCTGTTTAGATACCGAGTAAATCCAACGTTGTTTATTGATTGGACCAACAATCAGACGTGAATTATCTTCGTCAAACTCTTTGTCATCACACATACCATAAACTTCTGATGTGGATGGGAAAATAATACGTTTATTATACTTAACACAATAACGTACAATTTTTAAGTTTTCTTCAAAATCTAATTCAAAGACACGTAATGGATTACGGGTATATTCAATTGGCGTTGCAATAGCCACTAATGGCAGAATAACATCACATTTTTTAATGTGGTATTCAATCCATTCTGTATGAATGCTCACGTCACCTTCAATAAAGTGGAAACGTGGATTACCAATAAAACGTTCAATTGCAGATGAACCGATATCCATACCATAGATATCATAGTTATCATCTTTTAATAGACGCTCTGTTAAATGGTTACCAATAAAGCCATTCACACCTAAAATCAGAACACGTTTACGACGTTTAACTTGTGCCGTTGCTTTTGGTCCAACGCGAACATCTGTCACAATGCCCATTTCAGCCGCTAAACGACTTCCTTGAACATAAAGACCATTTTCACTTTGACCTGTTAACACTTCGATTGCGCCTTTTTCACACGCAATCACTAAAGGTTCTGTTGATATAACTGTACCAGGGCGTTTACCTTGATTATCTGCAACAGCACGAGAGCGCCAGATAATCATTTTACGTTCGCCTAAGAAAGTAAATGCACCTGGGTATGGTTCAGTAACGGCGCGCACTAAATTGTGGACTGTTCTTGCGTCTGCATTCCAGTCGATTAAACCATCATCAGCACAACGACGACCAAAGTAAGTAGCTTGGCTTTCATCTTGCGCAGTTGTTGAATAATCACCTGATGCAATATGTGGTAATGCACTTGAGAGTAACTTATTCGCTGCTTCTCTTACTTTTTCATGTAAAATCAGAGAAGTATCATTATCTGTAATGGTAACTTTTTCTTGAGCAACAATATCACCCGCATCAGCTTTTGCTGTCATTTTATGCAGAGTAACACCTGTTTCTGTCTCACCATTCACAATAGCCCAGTTAATTGGTGCACGACCACGGTATTTTGGTAATAAAGAACCGTGTAAATTAAACGCGCCTTTTGGTGCCAAATTCAGGATCTCATCACTTAACATGTGACGATAATAGAAAGAAAAAATGACATCAGGTTTCATTTCACGAATACGTTCAATCCATAATGGGTGATTGACATTTTCAGGCGCGAATACTGTCAATCCCATTTCTGCACTCACTCGAGCCACAGATGAGAAAAAATGATTTTCGTTTGGATCGTCAGTGTGGGTAAATACAGCTTGAATATCATAACCCGCTTTTTCAAGTGCTTTTAAACCAACACAGCCGATATCGTGATAGGCAAATACTATTGCTTTCATTAGTCTTTTTCCTGATCTTCGTTGGGTTTGTTAACACCAACCACTTTTTGGATAAAATACCGAGGACGCGCTCTTACATCATTATAAATCCGGCCTATATATTCACCTAATAAGCCCATTGCAACGAACTGCGCACCGATAAACATAAATAAGATTGCGAAAAGTGTGAATACACCTTCAGCGGCCCACATTGCACCGAAAATAATACGCAAAACAATGAGAAGTAATGCTAAAACAAAGCCAGAAACAGCGATCACACTGCCGACAATGCTTAATAAACGTAACGGTGCTGTAGTAAGGCAAGTTAAAAGGTCGTACATCAGATTAATTAGCTTTAAAAAGCTATATTTTGAATCACCATATTCACGCTCTGCGTGTGCGACATCAATTTCAATCGTACGACGAGCAAATGTGTTCGCAAGAATAGGAATGAAGGTACTTCTTTCGTGACACTGTAACATTGCTTCAACAATATGGCGACGATATGCACGTAGCATACATCCATAATCTCCCATAGAGCGACCTGTCGCCTTGGTTATCATGGAGTTAATCATTTTTGAAGCTGTTTTACGAAACCATGAATCTTGACGATTGCGACGACGAGTCCCCACAACATCATAACCTTCTTCTGCAGTTGTAACGAGTCTTGGGATCTCTTCAGGTGGGTTTTGTAAATCTGCATCTAATGTAATGACTAAATCACCATCAGCTTGATTGAAGCCAGCCATAATTGCAGAGTGTTGACCGTAGTTACGATTCAAAATAATTGCAATTACATGATTTTCTTCTATTGCAGCCGCTTCTTCTAACATTTTGGCTGAATTATCACTACTGCCATCATCAACCAGGATCAGCTCATACTCTTGTTTTAATTGCTTACAGCTTTTTATAGTACGCTCTAAAAGTTGAGGAAGGCTCTCTTCTTCATTATAAACGGGGATTACAACCGATACTTTTTTGATTTTATCAAATGTTGACACTTAGATATGCTCCGAAAGAATTTCATTGATCGCATCTACAACGCGAATAACATCTTCATTACTCATATCAGGAAACAACGGCAGCGAGCATAACGTTGCAGAGTTCCACTCTGATTGAGGAAGGGATAAAGCGGGATAGCGCTCACGATAATATTTTTGTGTATGCGCCGCACGGAAATGAAGTCCTGTACCAATTTCCTTTTGCTTCAATTTTTCCATAAAGGTATCACGATCGATACCACAAATGTTTTTATCTACTCTCACCATAAATAGGTGATTAGCATGCAAATGAGGGTACTCAGGAATACTCAACATCTCTAATGGTGAGTCTTTGAGTTTTTCACGATATAGTGCCACTAATTCAGCACGTTTCGCGTTCATTTCCTCTAAACGCCCTAATTGCACCACAGCAATAGCAGCGTGAATATCAGATAAATTATATTTATAGCCAGGTTCAACAACTTCAGCTTGAGGCTTGCGCCCTTGAATTTGTCTATCAAAAGCATCAACACCTAAGCCATGAAATTTTAAGCAACGTACTCGATTGGCTAATTCGTCATTATCAGTAACAACCAAACCACCTTCAGCACAAGTCACGTTCTTAATAGCGTGAAAAGAGAAAATAGAGGTTCCTTTTTCACCAATCCATTCATTTTTATAGCGTGTGCCAATCGCATGTGCCGCATCTTCAATAAGAGGAATTCCCGCATCTTGTGCAACTTTTCGTAATGCATCCAGATCACAAGGCGCACCTGCATAATGAACCGGAATAATTGCCTTCGTTCTAGGAGTAATCGCCTTTTTGACATCTTCTGCACTTACCATCAAAGTATCACGATCAACATCAATCATCACTGGCTCTGCACCTAGTAACGTAATGATATTAATGGTTGACACCCATGTTTGTGATGGCGTGATAACTTCATCACCAGCGCCAATTCCCATAGCCATTAGAACAACATGCATACCCGCAGTGGCCGAGCAAATTGCAATAGCATGTTTGCTACCAAATTTTTCACAGAAGTCTTGCTCTAATTGATGGTTCTGAGGGCCTGTTGTGATCCAACCTGAACGCAATACATCTTCAACGGCTTTGATTTCTTCATCGCCAATCGCTGGGCGAGAGAAAGGAAGGAAGTGACTCATAAAAATGTAGCCTAATTAATGAATGAATAAAAACAATTATATACAAACTATTGTTCATCGACATCCGTCTTATTAAGAAAACATTAAAAGAACCTTAATAATTACTTGGGGATAATCGTCTCAATAGCCATAATATTAAAAAATTTGCCAATCAATATGATCAACATCATTGATGCATTTGATATTTGTATTAAATGTAGTTGATAATAATTTTTCGTCCAATAAGAGCGCAGATGATCCAGAATCAACCAAATTTCCATTTTTTATTAGCCAAACTCTGTCTGCTTTTTGATAGGAATGATTTAAATCGTGTGTACTCATAATAACAGCGCCGCCTTGTTGGCAAAATATATCAAGCCATTTGTCCAAAATCGCCAATTGTACGACATCTAGATTATTCGTTGGTTCATCAAGTAACATTAACTTTCCTTTTAAATCGTCACTTGACCATAATTGAATAAATGCGCCAGCGATCCTGATCCGTTGCCACTCTCCCCCAGACAAATGATGAATATTTTTTGATAATAAGTTATCAATCTGAAAATCACTCAACAATACATTTAGTTGCTCAACATCCATTTCAGACACTTTGTAATATAAAGCGAGATAATGAAAAACGGGCATAAATGACAAAGCCTCTAATTGTTGTATAACAATACTTTGCATTCTAGAAAGATCATCATATTTATAATGTCTTATTGAGGTTTCGTTTAGAATAATTCCACCACTAAATGAAAGCTCTCCCGCTATAGCCATTAAAAGCGTACTTTTTCCTGCACCATTTGCGCCAATTAAGTGAATACGTTCACCATAATCCACAAACTCTGTAAATGTATGGAGTCGATTATCAACATTCAAATTATCAAGCTTAAGTAGCGCCATATTACAAACGTCCCATCTCTTTCGTTACTAATAACCAGATAAATAGAGGAGCACCAAGTGTTGCCGTAATCACACCTATCGGAACTTCTGCACCATTTAGCATCAAACGAGATAAAAGATCAGCAAGTAATAACAATCCACTCCCCGTGAGTGCACACGCAGGTAACAATGTTTTATAATGAGTTATGCCACTCAATCGTAATAAATGTGGCACAACAAGACCTATAAAACTAATAGCACCAGCTATCGCCACACTTAGCCCTATCAATAATCCGACAGCTAAGATAAATCCATTGCGCCATCGATTAACTGATACCCCTAATTGCTTTGCCCTAAATGAACCTAATGATAAATAATTCAAAGTATCTGCATGTGAAATTAGGATAGCAACTATCGGAATAAGAGCCCAAAATAATGCTTGATGACGCCAATCAATCCCCCCAAAGCTCCCCATCAACCAATACATTAATTGTCTTAAATCTAAAGCTGAACTGAAATAAACTAACCAAGTCATGACAGCACTCGCCATAACACCTAATGCAACACCAATTAATAGCAGCTGAGCATTAGACAGTTTTTTTATTTGAGCAAAACACATTAATAAAATGGTAATACCTAAGGCGCCTATAACTGCCACACTGCTTATTAACCAAGGATTTGAGCCAACGTGTAAAACAATCAGTAATACAATACACACGCCAGCACCACTACTTACCCCCAATAATCCTGGCTCTGCCAACGGATTTTGAAATAAAGCCTGCATAATAGCGCCAGCAATGGCTAAACTTGCTCCTACCATCATGACAGCAAGTATTCTTGGTAGTCGAATTTGCCAAATAAATAATTTAGCTTCGTCGGTTAACCATTGATGTGGAAATAAGGAAATTTCACCGAGAGAAAGGGAAAAAACAAAAAGTAGACACAATATTGATGTCATTAAGAATAATTTTTTTCTATCGCCAATACTTTGTTTTTTTTTAAGTTCAATAAGAGGATTATCTTTACTCATTTTATTCCCTATTAACACTACCGCTTTTTTCATCGTTTTTATTTATAAAATACCTTTAATGCAACATAACATGTTCGTATTCAATGATGAAAAGCTAATTTTAAAACACTTTAATTGGGAGTGAATAATGACAAAGAGATGTATCTATGATTACAGTATTTAACTAAATGATAAATAATAAGAAACTACGATTATTAAAAAATAAAACATCCTCTAAATTGGAGAACCATCATAAAATTACAGATAAAAAAGCAAAAAAAACGGCCTTCAATAGAAAGCCGTTTTGGGTGTTTTTAATTTTTACTCTTTTGGTGTTGCGCTTTCAACCCGGCTTTTTAACTTTTGTCCAGGGCGGAAAGTAACAACACGGCGAGCCGTAATAGGAATGTCTTCCCCTGTTTTCGGATTACGACCTGGGCGCTGATTTTTATCACGCAGGTCAAAGTTTCCGAATCCAGACAGCTTCACCTGTTCTCCATTTTCAAGAGAACGACGCACTTCCTCAAAAAAGGCTTCTACAAGGTCTTTTGCATCGCGTTTGCTAACACCAAGTTTTTCAAACAGATTTTCTGCCATTTCAGCTTTTGTAAGCGCCATAGGTCTAGTCCCTCAAGGATGCTTGGAATCGCTGTTTCAATGCTGCGACACAGTTACTTACTGTTGCAGCAATCTCATCTTCTTCCAGTGTATGCTCGATATCCTGCAAGATTATGCTAATAGCGAGGCTTTTATAGCCCTCTGCTACTCCCTTACCACAATACACGTCAAATAAGTTTATGCCAACTATTTGATTTCCGCCAACTTTCTTACATTCAGCTAAAATATCTTCTGCAGCAACATCATTCGGAACAACTACAGCGATATCTCTACGATTCGAAGGGTAACGAGAAACTGCTTTTGCTTGTGGTAAACTACGATTTGCAATTGCATTCCAACGTATTTCGAATACTACCGTACGACCGTTTAAGTCAAGTTTGCGTTCAAGCTCTGGATGAACAACGCCAATACAGCCAATGTATTCATTTCTCAGATAAATCCCAGCACTTTGTCCCGGATGAAGCGCTGAATGATTAGCTGCTTTAAATGTAATTTCATCTAGCTGGCCTGTCAATTCCAGAATTGATTCAATATTACCTTTCAAATCAAAGAAATCAACAGTTTGCTTCTCTAAAGCCCAATGTTCTTCATAACGGTTGCCCGCGATCACACCAGCCAGCATCAGTTCCTGACGTATTCCATATTCTGCTTGATTATCAGGAACAAAACGCAGACCTGCTTCAAATAACCTAACTCTAGATTGTTGACGATTTTGATTATATACAGTAGTCGTTAATAATCCGGTCAGTAGAGACAATCTCATTGCTGACATATCAGCTGAAATTGGATTAGGTAGAATTAATGCGTCTTCATTTGGGTGTAATAAAGCTTGGATCTTCGGATCAACAAAGCTATAAGTAATGGCTTCTTGGAAACCATTGTCTACCAGCATTGTTTTAACGCGTTTTAATGACAAATTCGCTTCACGATGATTAGTCATCACCAAATCAGCACGTAGTGGCACATCAGGAATATTGTTGTAACCATAAATACGAGCGACTTCTTCAATAAGATCTTCTTCGATTTGAACATCGAAACGCCATGAAGGAACGCTTGCTAACCAACCATCATTTTCAACAGTAACGGTGAAACCTAGGCGAGTTAATGAATCCAGAACTTGTGCATCATCAATAACGTGACCTAATAAACGGTCTAACTTGTTACGAGTTAATTTAACTGGTGCAATATTAGGTAAATATGCTTTATTGGTTACATCAATCACTTCACCAACTTCACCACCACAAATCTCTAACAGTAGCTTAGTTGCACGTTCCATTGCCTTGTATTGAAGCTCAGAATCAACACCACGCTCAAAACGATGAGAAGCATCAGTATGTAAACCATAACGGCGTGCACGGCCTGTGATGGATAATGGAGAGAAGAATGCGCATTCTAAAAATACATTTTTAGTTTCTTCATTAACACCTGATGATTCGCCACCAAAAATACCCGCCATACCTAATGCGTGTTTTTCATCAGCAATAACTAGAACATCATCTTTTAATGTAATTTCATTGCCATCAAGTAAAGTGAGTTTTTCACCTTCTTTACCCATACGAACAACGACAGCACCCTCAACGCGATCAAGATCGAACGCATGCAGTGGCTGACCCATTTCAAGTAGAATTAAGTTAGTAATATCAACAATTGGGTCAATAGAACGAATACCACCACGGCGTAATTTTTCTTGCATCCATAAAGGTGTTTTTGCCTTCACATTCATATTAGTGAAAACACGACCTAAATAGCGAGGACACGCTTCTGGCGCTTCAACACGAACAGGGAATGTCGCTGAAGAAGTTGCCGCAACCGGCGACATATCAGGTACTTGGCATTCCATTTTATTGATAACAGCGATATCACGAGCAACACCTAAAATGCCTAAGCAATCAGCACGGTTTGGTGTAATGCTAATTTCAATCGCATTATCATTTAATTTTAAGTATTCACGAATATCCATGCCAATAGGTGCATCAGCAGGCAATTCAATAATACCTTCATGATTTTCTGAAATTGCTAATTCAGAAAATGAGCACAGCATACCTTCAGAAGGTTCGCCACGCAGTTTTGCTGCTTTAATTTTGAAATCGCCTGGTAATACAGCACCAACTGTTGCGACCGCAACTTTTAAGCCTTGACGGCAGTTAGGTGCGCCACAAACGATATCTAATAATCTCTCACCGCCTACGTTGACTTTAGTCACACGTAATTTATCTGCGTTTGGATGTTGCCCACACTCAACAACTTCGCCAACAAACACACCGTGAAAATCACCGGCAACAGCTTCAACACCATCAACTTCAAGGCCAGCCATTGTCAACTGTTCAGAAAGTTCTTCGCTACTAATCGCTGGGTTTACCCACTCACGTAACCAAAGTTCACTGAATTTCATGAGATAATCCCACCTTATTTAAACTGTTTGAGGAAACGAAGATCGTTTTCGAAGAATGAACGCAAATCGGTGACACCGTAACGCAACATAGTTAGACGTTCCATACCCATACCGAACGCAAAACCTGAATAAACTTCAGGATCGATACCTACATTACGTAATACATTTGGGTGAACCATACCGCAGCCCAGCACTTCTAACCATTTACCATTTTTGCCCATAACATCGACTTCAGCAGAAGGCTCTGTGAATGGGAAATAGGAAGGACGGAAACGAATCTCCATATCTTCTTCAAAAAAGTTTTTCAGGAAATCGTGCAGTGTTCCTTTTAAATTGGTAAAGCTAATGTCTTTATCAACAATTAAACCTTCAATTTGGTGGAACATTGGTGTGTGAGTCTGATCATAGTCATTACGATATACACGACCTGGCGCAATAATGCGGATAGGTGGCTGTTTATCTTGCATGGTACGAATTTGCACGCCAGATGTCTGCGTACGCAGTAAACGTTTCGCATCAAACCAGAATGTATCGTGATCAGCTCTTGCTGGATGATGTGCAGGAATATTTAACGCATCAAAATTATGATAATCATCTTCAATTTCAGGGCCTGATTCTACAGAAAACCCTAATTCGCCAAAGAAAGTTTCAATACGTTCAATTGTACGAGTTACTGGGTGTAGACCACCGTTTTCAATACGGCGACCAGGTAAAGAAACATCAATTTTTTCAGCAGATAAACGTTCGTTTAATAATGCTGACTCCATAATTTCTTTACGAGAGTTCAGCGCTTGCTGAACTTCTTGTTTAGCCTGGTTAATGACAGCCCCTGCAGCTGGACGATCTTCCGCGGGTAAGTCGCGCAGCGTGGACATCTGAAGCGTTAAATGACCTTTTTTCCCCAAGTATTCAACACGAACCGAATCCAGCGCAGCAACATCCTGTGCCTCTTCGATAGCTGCTTTAGCTTGAGCAACGAGTTCAGCGAGATGTGGCATCGTTTCCTCTTCCTTTGACCTGATGAGGTCTATTAGTTGTTATCAATGATGACGAATAAAATTGCCCTTTTTGGTTTCTAACCCAGTATTGGGATCTGAAAACAAAAAAGCCTCCATATTGGAGGCTCAGGCGCTACTTTTCGTTTCTTTTCTTACGCGCAAAAGCCCCTTAATTTAGGCGCTAAAGTAAAAAAAGAAACGGAAAAAAGCGATATTTAACATGAGTAATGTCTCTTCAAATATTAACTTATTGAATTTATATCATTAAGCCACAAATTTAGACAAAATAAAAGAGGGAGAAAACTCCCTCTTCCATTGACTTAATAATTAAGCCAGAGCACCTTTCGCTTTTTCAACTAAAGCAGCAAATGCTACTTTGTCGAATACAGCGATGTCAGCCAGAATCTTACGGTCGATTTCAATGGATGCTTTTTTCAGACCATTGATGAAACGGCTATAAGACATACCGTTCTGACGAGCTGCTGCGTTGATACGCGCAATCCACAGCTGACGGAACTGACGTTTTTTCTGACGACGGTCACGGTACGCATATTGACCAGCTTTGATAACAGCCTGGAAAGCTACACGATATACGCGTGAACGTGCACCGTAATAACCTTTAGCTTGCTTTAAAATCTTCTTGTGACGAGCACGGGCAACAACGCCACGTTTAGCACGAGCCATATTAAACTCCTAATGTCTATATTCTGTTAAAAAAATGATACTTATGCGTATGGTAAGCAAGCTACGACCAGACCTAAATCTCCTTTAGAGACCATGCCTTTTGGACGTAAATGACGTTTACGCTTAGTTGATTTTTTAGTCAGAATGTGACGGAGGTTAGCATGTTTACGCTTAAAGCCACCACCAGCAGTTTTTTTAAAGCGCTTAGCTGCGCCGCGTACTGTTTTAATCTTTGGCATTTCTATAATCCACTTCGCATTGTTAATAACATAAAATAATGAGGCGAATAGCAATCAGCCATTAAGGCTGACGCTATTACTTGAATTGCCCGACTATTTCTTCTTCGGCGCTAACACCATGATCATCTGACGCCCTTCAATCTTATTAGGGAAAGATTCAACAGCAGCCAGTTCATCCAAATCTTCACGGATACGGTTAAGCATTTCCATACCGATTTGTTGGTGTGCCATTTCACGACCACGAAAACGTAACGTGACTTTAGCTTTATCGCCATCTTCAAGAAAACGAATCAGGTTGCGTAGTTTGACCTGATAGTCGCCTTCATCTGTACCAGGACGGAATTTAACTTCCTTGACCTGAATAACTTTTTGTTTCTTTTTCTGTTCTTTGAGAGTCTTACTTTTCTCATAGAGGAATTTGCCGTAGTCCATAAT
Organism: Proteus genomosp. 4 str. ATCC 51469; assembly: GCF_003144375.1. Classification (NCBI taxonomy): domain Bacteria; kingdom Pseudomonadati; phylum Pseudomonadota; class Gammaproteobacteria; order Enterobacterales; family Morganellaceae; genus Proteus; species Proteus genomosp. 4. The sequence continues at coordinate 54,406 of NZ_PENV01000008.1, read as the reverse complement.
ACGACAAACCGGCGGCTCGGCATTAGGACTAATTTCTACTAAATCAGCACCTGCTTCCTCGGCTTTCTCAAGAGCCTCTTTCAGACTAACAACTCCAATCTGTTCGCCATCCAAACCTGTTAAACGAACTTCATGAGCGCGAATCTCACCATTGATGCGATTCTGACGCGTTGATTGAATTCTTTTTCCGCCTTTAATACCTTATTCCTCCAACTGATGAAGACTTCTGCTTCTAATTTCTTGCAGAAGCTTTTCTTTAAATTCGTTAACGTCGATACTGCCAAGGTCTTTTCCTCGACGAGTACGAACCGCCACTTTGCCTGATTCAACTTCTTTATCGCCACAGACAAGCATGTACGGAACACGACGTAAAGTATGTTCACGAATTTTAAAGCCAATCTTCTCATTTCTCAAGTCTGCTTTTGCACGAATACCGGCATCTTGCAATTCTTTGACGAGTTTTTGTACATAATCAGCCTGTCCATCCGTGATATTCATCACGACAACCTGCTGTGGTGCTAACCAAGTTGGGAAGAATCCTGCGTATTCTTCTGTCAGAATACCAATAAAACGTTCTAAGGATCCTAGCACTGCTCGGTGTAACATAACAGGTACTTTACGCTCGTTGTTTTCGGCAACATAAGATGCGCCTAAACGACCTGGTAGTGAGAAGTCTAATTGTACTGTACCACACTGCCATGCACGATCTAAACAATCGTAAAGTGTAAATTCAATTTTAGGGCCATAAAACGCCCCTTCGCCTGGCTGATATTCAAATTCAATATTGTTATCAGTTAAGGCTTTTGCTAAGTCTGCTTCAGCAACATCCCATAGTGCATCTTCACCGATACGTTTTTCTGGGCGAGTAGACAGCTTAACAACGATTTTTTCAAATCCGAAAGTAGAATATACATCATAAATCAATTTGATGCAGTCATTTACTTCACTTAAAATTTGTTCTTCAGTACAGAAGATATGCGCATCGTCTTGTGTAAAGCCACGAACACGCATTAAACCATGCAATGCACCTGATGGTTCATTACGATGGCAACTACCAAATTCAGCCATACGTAGTGGCAAATCACGGTAAGAACGTAAACCTTGTTTAAAGATTTGTACGTGACCTGGACAGTTCATTGGTTTAATACAATATTCACGGTTCTCTGAAGATGTTGTGAACATGTTTTCTTTGTAGTTTTCCCAGTGACCTGTTTTTTCCCAAAGAACACGATCCATCATAAATGGACCTTTTACTTCTTGGTAATCATATTCTTTTAATTTACAACGTACAAATGTTTCTAACTCACGGAAAATAGTCCAGCCATCATTATGCCAGAAAGCCATACCCGGCGCTTCTTCTTGCATATGATATAAATCAAGCTGTTTACCAATTTTACGGTGGTCACGTTTAGCGGCTTCTTCTAAGCGATCTAAGTAAGCTTTTAACTGTTTCTTATCAGACCAAGCTGTACCATAAATGCGTTGTAGCATTTTATTATCGCTGTTACCGCGCCAATATGCACCTGCGATTTTCTGTAATTTAAAGTTATGACAGAAACGCATGTTTGGAACGTGTGGCCCACGGCACATATCAACATATTCTTGGTGATGATAAAGACCTGGTTGAGAGTCTTGGCTAATGTTTTCGTCAAGAATAGCAACTTTATAGTCTTCACCACGAGAAACAAATGTTTCACGAGCTTCAGCCCAGCTTACGCGTTTTTTAATAACGTCATAATCTGTTTTCGCCAACTCTAGCATGCGTTTTTCTAGAGTGTCTAAATCTTCCTGTGTTAGAGAATGGTCTAAATCCACATCGTAGTAGAATCCATTTTCAATAACAGGACCAATCGCCATTTTGGTGTGTGGCCATAATTGTTTAATTGCATGTCCCAGTAAGTGGGCACAAGAGTGACGAATAATCTCAAGACCTTCATCATCTTTTGCGGTGATAATCGCCAGATTCGCATCGTGTTCGATTAATTCACAAGCATCCACCAGCTCACCATTAACACGGCCTGCAATACATGCTTTCGCAAGTCCAGGACCGATATCTGCAGCGACATCCATGACAGAAACTGCATTTTCAAATTGACGTTGGCTTCCGTCAGGAAGAGTAATAATTGGCATTTAAAATCCTTATTTACAGTGGTGACCCTCACGCAAGATCACTTGTAAGCTTTTTATTTCATCTATATTCAGTACGTTACGACAAGTTCTCACTTTACCTCGCGAGGTTTGCACACAGTCATGTACGCATATTCATTTTATAAATAGCCATAGCATCACTGAGCCTTATCGCAACTCAGGGGGGATATTATCACAGACAGTAAAGATTTATACATTTATCTACCTATATTTCCCCAAGAAAACACGAAATAGAAACGACAAAAAAATCTCACTCATCACATTGTATTAATTGACTCGATACTCGTTTCTCTATCTCTTTTTTATCATCTCTATTTTTGATGGCATGATTATATTCAAGATGTCGAAGTAAATAGCTAAAGCAGGTTTTTTCTTTGCTACGTTCATCAGCCAAATAATTATACCCTTTGCATTTATAATTACTTGTATTTACTAGATTATTATCCAGCAGCGCTAGAATTAAGTTCTTACTTCCATTACTAAAAATAAAGGTATTTATATCAAAAGACATAACCCCTTTATCACAACCAGATGCAGATAATGTTGATGTATCCATAAGAATTTGAGTAAAGATTTCAGGATTTTTCTTTCCTTCATCAACAACATATTTAATGTCATCTTCAATGATTGCAAAACCTAATTTAATAAAAGGATCATTCTTATCGAGATATTTTTTAAGATATTGAGCATATTGTAATCGGTGATTTCTTAATGCGTATATAAACTCTTTTCGATCAAAAATAATATAGTTTTTAAATTCAGGACGCTGTTGAAGAATATAATCAATTTTTTTCGTATAATCATCAAAGGTGCCTGTATACATTAATCCTTCTTGAAAAGTTTGTATGATGGTATCGCCTAGTTCCTTTTTCTCTTCTTCTGGAAGGGTGCTATAAAATTTTTTATCGATAAATAAATCGACAACATTTTCATTCCATTCTGCTATTGAAAACTCTCTATCAAACAGCGGATAGTTAGTCGGTCTATAATATAAATAAAGAGATTCTGTCTTCTTATTTTGTTTTACACACTCAGTTAAAAACCAGAGTGATTTTTTATCAAATGTTTTTATCAAATCTGTGTTATAAAAAAATTCCACTTCAATGCTATAAGGATCAGGACAACTTCCTTTCCAAACTTTATCTAATGCTTCTAAATCACCTCTTTGTAACAGCTGAATAACTCTCTCTTTTTTATCTCCCATCATTTTTTGTGGAAAATAATATGAGTTATAAGCTAAGAATGACAATGTGAAGGCTATCCAATAGCCCACTATTTTAGGGTTTCTTTTTCTGACGATATGAAGATAAATAAATGGGAGACAGAAAAATAATAGACCTAGAAAAATAAATTGAGGATCATTGCTCTTAATAAGAGCAAGCTCTCCCTTTGAAACTAAAGTGGTATTAAAATAGAAAAATATATTAATTAATATTAAAATCAAAGAAAACAAGATGGATTTTTTTAGTGGAGGCTGGATATATTTTAATGCTGATATAACAACAAAAAAATAATAAACGGGGGCTAAATACAAAATGGCCATTGCAATAAAAAAGACAGCCATTATGAAAACAGCAATTTCACCACTCATAAGCATCCTTATTTTATATTAAGTAAATACACCCACACAATATATTCACTATTTTCCTATCTGCCCATCATTTGTATAATCACATTATAGTGTGAGTTTTTCATTATTCTATGTTCTTCTTCATATTTTCTATCATAGATAATATTCATTATTTTAGCCGTAGTCGTAGATATGCCAATCATCAAAAATATACTTATCACTTTGCAATTCATAACTAATTTCATTACCATCAGTCCCAATCAAGCGGAAACCGTGGCTTTAAAAATAACATTCTCTGGGGCGGGCCAGAACTTTCATTGTTAACATAAAGGTGTATAACGTGTTTTATCTAAAGCCCCGCCCTCGTAAGTTGGTTTATGCTATTACCTTCGAAACTCTTGCCATTTTATTAAGCACTGTTTTACTGGCAATATTAAGCCAAAGCCAATCACATAATTCACTTCCCGTTGCAATCGCTGTTTCTGTTATTGCTCTGATTTGGAATTATATTTTTAATTCTTTCTTTGAATTAATTGAGTCAAAATTAGGGATCAAAAAACGCACAGTCATGGTACGACTTACCCATGCAATAAGTTTTGAATTAGGTCTATTCTTCTTTACCATTCCACTTTATATGTGGTGGTATAACGTTGGTTTTATAAAAGCCATAAGCATGGAAATCACCATTTTGGTGTTCTTTTTTATCTATACCTATTTGTTTACGCTAATTTTCGATAAATTATGCCCTCGAATTTACTCAGTGAAAAATAAAGCAGCGCAATAATTAGGCTTTCCTATATTCTGTAGGACTTTTATTAAAGTATTGGCGAAATACTTGGCTAAATGCAGAATGAGAATCATACCCTACCGCTAAAGCAATATTCTCAATATTTGTGGATGTATATTTCAATAACTCAGCGGCTTTATTAAGTCGCTGTTTAGTTACATATTGCATCACAGACATACCTAGCTCGGATTTCATTTTTCGTTGTAGCGTGCTTGCTGAAGCATTAAATGCTAATGCAATATCGTGTGTTGTGAGTGGCGTATGTAACTTATTTGCTAACCACGTATCAAGATTATCACGCCAACCTTTTTGTATTTCCATTTGAGCGAGTAATAAGCGCGTGATCGTGGAGTATTGATCTGGGGGTTGAGGATATTGATGTAGCCATTCTAATAACCCAATCGCTGCCGGTGACAATGCAAATTGCCCACCTTTCTCACTTAATTGCCATTGCGAGGTTGCAGGAAGTTCTAGAATAAGATTTTTATTATCTATATTGCCTGAAAAGGCATGATGAATGGTTGGAGGGATAATCAAGCAGTTTTGATTAGAAATCAGAAAGTCTTCTCGATTGAAATTGACTTCCATCGAGCCAGACAACCCAAAAATAATCTGCCATAAATTATCATGCTGATGAGATACCGTCTCTTGTGTATAACATCGTAAATGTAATTGAGGTAATAACAAAAGACACTCCTCCTATTCAATGCGCTGGTTGATAAACACTATATCAAAACCCAACAGAACATCACTATCGAAGAGTATCTTGTTAGGAAATTATTATGTTAAACAAACTTAAGCCAAACGCGAGCCATTTGGTAAAGGTAAATTAAATTCTGCTAATACAATCGCACCTGTTTCATCTGGTGCTCCGGTAATTAGTACTTCGGATTTGATGCCAGCTATACGCTTAACAGGGAAATTACAAACACATAAAATACGGCGCCCAACAAGTTCTTCAGGTGTATAATTTACCGTAATTTGGGCACTAGACCGTTTGATACCCAATTCACCTAAATCTACCTCCATAACATAAGCAGGTTTATTTGCTTTTTTATTTATTTCTGCACTAATAATCGTTCCTACACGCATTTCTACACGGAGAAAATCATCCCATTCAATTACATTTGTCATTTTTTACCAATCTATTTTATTTACAGTGATATCTTGATTACTGAGTTATAGATTAGCATGCATCATGCAACCTCACCTGTGGTAAGGCAGTCATTCTCTGTTGAGAAAGAATCACTCACATTCTTTTCTCTATTTTCATCATTCTGAATTTTACCTACTTTTTAATAACCGTTTAAATAACCATATCAATTCATAAATTTGTTATGTATAAAAAGTATTCTTAAGAAACGCATTGTTATTAACAACCCCAGAGAATATTTATTATGAAAAAGATAACAGAGTGGACAACACTGGAAGGAAAACTTGTACGTTTAGTGCCTCTTAGCATGGAACATTATTCCGAACTTTATGAGCTAATTGAAAAAGATAGGCCCGATGAACTTTGGTTTACAACTGTTCCTTCAGTGACAGAATTGAAACGTGATATTGAACATAAGCTTCAATTGCAGCAAAAAGGGGTAATGTTGCCTTTTTCCATTATTTCTAAAGCTAATAACCGTGTGGTTGGCATAACAACCTTTATGAATATTGATAATCAAACACCAAGATTAGAAATTGGTTCAACATGGTATGCCAAAGAAGTACAAAGAACAGGAATAAACACAGAAGCTAAATATCTTTTACTTAAATATGCCTTAGAAGACTTGCAATGTATTGCTGTTGAATTTCGTACTCATATATTAAATCAGACTAGCCGTAGAGCGATTGAGCGACTTGGTGCAAAGCTGGATGGTATTTTGCGTAATCATAGATTAACAACAGATGGTCAAAAAAGAGATACTTGCGTTTATAGCATTACTGATTATGACTGGGGGGCAGTAAAAGTGCACTTAGAATGGCTTATGAAAAAATACTAATACACATTAAGATTATTATGCTTAAAAATAACTTTTTTGCTGTTTAATTTGTTATCATAAATACTCCTTAATTACCTGTTATTATAGGAGCTTTTATATTCCATGCACTCTGCTTACCAGTTTTTTCAGGCTATTGGCCTTGGTCTTATTTTACTTTTACCTTTAACTAATCCATTAACGACTGTTGCTCTCTGGCTTGGTCTTTCAGGAAATATGACCAAAGAACAGCGTAATCAACAATCTTTAATGGCATGTGTCTATATTTTCCTCATTATGACCATCGCGTTTTATGCAGGTCGCGTCATAATGACAACCTTTGGTATTTCGATACCCGGTCTTCGTATTGCTGGTGGGATGATAGTAGCCTTTATTGGCTTTAGTATGCTGTTTCCTAATACACCTAATGTCGATGATCCTATTTCAGACGATAATAATCCTCACCACAATCCCAAAGAGCCTAATATTGCCTTTGTTCCTTTAGCAATGCCAAGTACCGCAGGTCCCGGAACCATTGCAATGATAATCAGTACAGCAGCGTCAATCCCATCACGTACTGATATTGCACAATGGGTATTATATATCGCCCCTGTGACAACCTTCTTTTTAATTAGCGTTATCGTTTGGGTATCACTTCGTGGCTCCACCAGCATTATGAAATATTTAGGTCACAGTGGTATTGATGCTATTTCTCGTGTAATGGGATTTTTATTAATCTGTATGGGTGTTCAATTTATGATTAACGGCGTTCTTGAAATTATTGCAGATTTGCCTGCTTTATTAAAACAGGCCCAAGCCGCAGCTAATTTGCCAGATTAATTATCCCCTGCATGGTAAGCTGCTCTTACTTTAGCTAAATAACGTGGTGCTTGAGTTGCCGGATGGTTTTTTTCAACGTAACGATAAAAATCATCCGCACTCATTGAATTAATTTTAGCTATCGCATTATCTCTATCTTTATCAAATGTTCTCAATAAAGCGCCTGCACCATTAACATAAGCAAGAATGGTGGCGTAATAAAGTGTTTCAGGATCAGCAATACCAACAAGGTGGCGTTCTCTTAATAGTTGAATATAAGCAGTACCTAAATCAATATTAATAGCGGGATCTTTCAATTGAGCTGTTGTTGGTTGCCCCGCTTTTCCTCTATTTTGATAAACATCTCTTCCTGCTGTCGATGCTTTAATTTGCATTAATCCAACTGCATTTGATTTACTAATCACCTCTGGTCTAAAGTTAGATTCAACTTGGATGATCGCTTTAATTAATGTTTCATCAACATTATAACGGCTAGAGGCTTGCTGTATGTGATTATCAAAAGGGGTTGCTTTCCATTGTGCCGTAGATATTGAAGCATTATTAATACGACTATTTATCGGCTTTTGGCTTAAAAATCGAGATGTGTCTTTTTGAATTGGTTGACGAGCATTATCAGCACAACCAGCAAGAAGCAAAATTGCCAAAGAAAAGATGATTTTTACTTTCACGTTTTATCCTTTTGCATAAAGGGTTGTACAAGACATATTTATATATCAACAAGTTGGAAATATATTATTCTATTTTCACACAAAAATGCATGTTAAAATATGGCAAAGCGCGAGAAATAAATCAATCTATTACTACTTCTAGTGTGTGCGTTTTATCTCAAATTTATCCTATTCCCTGTTTTCCTCCCAAAATCTCTCAATCAGAATTGAAGCAGCCATAATAGGTTTATATTGAGCTATTGCATATTCTAAAATAAATCATATGAATTAATTACGTTAAGAGGAGTTTTTATGGGAACTATAAAAACTGTAGAAGTATAACAAGTGTTGGTTTTTGAGGAAAAGTGAGCTTTATAAGTAATAAAAATAAGCTCTTGCACAAATAGTTACGAACGATTGTTAATTTTTGTGACAAAACCAGACAATCTACTTAACATTTGTTGGAATACATGTTGTTATCTTATTTCTAGTCGTTATCAAATGAAGCTTTTTACACAGAGATAACTTGACTTCCTTGAAATGATATTGATAATCATTATCAATTAAGAAAATAACTCTGCAACTATAAGGCAATAATAATATGGATATATTTCGCTCTGTAAACAAACTTTCACTTACGGCTTTATGCCTTATGGCAACTGCCTTTTTAACCACGCCTGCACAAGCAAAAGATAAACTTAAAGTAGTCACTACCTTTACTATTATTCAAGATATCGCACAAAATGTCGCTGGAGATGCAGCGATTGTTGAATCAATTACAAAACCTGGTGCTGAAATTCATGATTATCAGCCTACCCCAAAAGATATTGTAAAAGCCCAAAAAGCTGATTTGATCTTATGGAATGGTTTAAACCTTGAACGCTGGTTCGAACGTTTTTTTAATGAGTTACGTAATGTTCCTGCGGTTGTAGTAACTGAAGGCATCACTCCAATGGCAATTAGTGAAGGTGCTTACAAAAACAATCCGAATCCACACGCATGGATGTCACCAAATAACGCATTAATTTATATTGAAAATATTCGTAAAGCACTTGTTGAACACGATCCTGATAATGCAGCAATTTATAATCAAAATGCAGCAAATTACGCAGAAAAAATTAAACAACTTGATGCACCATTAAGAGAAAGATTATCTCGTATACCACAAGAAGATCGTTGGTTAGTAACCAGCGAAGGCGCTTTCAGTTATTTAACTCATGATTATGGCTTTAAAGAAGTTTATTTATGGCCAATTAATGCAGAAGAACAAGGTACACCGCAACAAGTTAAATATGTCATTGATACAGTAAGAAAACACAATATCCCTGTAGTCTTTAGTGAAAGTACAATTTCAGATAAACCGGCTAAACAAGTCAGCAAAGAAACTGGGGCAAAATATGGCGGTGTTCTTTACGTTGACTCACTTTCCGCTGAAGGCGGTGAGGTTCCTACTTATATTGATTTAATTACTATCACTGTGGATACAATTGCGAAAGGATTTGGTCAATGAGTAAAATAAAAACGAATCCAACGTTGACAGTTGATAACGCCACTGTCACCTACAACAATGGTCATACCGCTATCTTTGATGCGAGTTTCTCTATCACGGGTGGCACAATTTGTGCCCTCGTCGGTATCAATGGTAGCGGTAAATCCACTCTGTTTAAAACCATTATGGGGCTAGTAAAGCCCTCTAAAGGTAAAGTGACATTAAACGACAATCCTATTCAACAAGCGTTAAAGCAAAACATGATTGCTTATGTACCACAAACAGAAGAAGTTGACTGGAATTTTCCTGTGCTTGTTTCTGATGTTGTAATGATGGGTCGTTATGGAAAAATGGGTTTTTTTCGTATTCCATCAAAACATGATCATGAAGTTGTTGAAGCATCGCTAGAGCGTGTGGGGTTATCTGGATTAGGTCATCGTCAAATTGGTGAACTTTCTGGTGGTCAGAAAAAGCGCGTTTTCTTGGCACGAGCAATGGCTCAAGAAGGTACTGTTTTATTACTCGATGAACCCTTTACTGGTGTCGATGTTAAAACCGAAAATGCTATTATCGAACTTTTACGTAATTTACGTGAAGAAGGTCATCTCGTTTTAGTTTCAACACATAACTTAGGAAGTGTGCCTGAATTTTGTGACCACGTTATTTTAATAAATAGAACTGTATTAGATAGTGGACCAACTGAAACAACCTTTACCCAAAAGAACTTAGAACACGCATTTGGCGGTGTATTGCGTCATATTAGCTTGTCGGGCTCTGATCTTCATGATGACGATGATCCACGCTCACTTACTGTAATTACTGATGATGAACGCGCGGCCGTTTTTTATGGTCATCAAAAAGAACATACTCCAGCGCACCAAAGTCAGCGCAAACAAGGAGATTAGCCATGCTAGATTTACTCCTACAACCTTTTGAATATAACTATATGGTGAAAGCTATTTGGGTTAGTGCCTTAGTAGGTGCTGTCTGTGCGTTTCTTTCATCCTATCTTATTTTGAAAGGTTGGTCATTAATGGGAGATGCTCTTTCCCACTCCGTTGTTCCTGGTGTTGCGGGGGCTTATATATTAGGTTTACCTTATGCGGTCGGTGCTTTTTTTACGGGTTTGCTCGCTGCATTATCAATGACATTTATTCGCCATATCACACGCCTTCGTGAAGATGCCGTTATTGGCTTTATTTTTTCCACTTTTTTTGCCTTTGGTCTGTTGCTGGTTTCGCTTAAACCGACAGCCGTCAACGTTCAGACCATCATCCTCGGAAATATTCTAGGCATTGCAGATGAAGATGTATGGCAAGTTGTAATTATTACAGGTGTCTCTTTTCTCGTCTTATTTTGTATCTGGAAAGACTTACTGGTAGTTTTCTTTGATGAAATCCATGCCAGATCTATTGGTTTATCACCTTTAAAATTAAAAATTATCTTTTTTACTTTATTAAGTGCTTGCACCGTTGCTGCACTTCAAACTGTTGGTGCCATTCTGGTTATTGCAATGGTTGTAACACCTGGCGCAACAGCTTATCTACTCACCGATCAATTTAAACGACTTGCTATTATTGCTATCTGCATTGGCACAATAACCAGTGCTGTAGGTGCCTATCTTAGCTATTTCTTTAATGGCGCAACGGGTGGCGTCATTGTCACAATGCAAACTGTACTCTTTTTATTAGCATTCTTATTTGCACCTAAACACGGCATGTTAGCTGCTCGTCGCCGTGCTCGCCAAAGCTCACAACAGTTAATCTCACAATCTCATCAGCACCAAGAAGCTCCAAAACAAGAAGAGGTGAAACTATGAATGAGCTAATTGAATTTTTCATTGAACCATTTCAATATCCTTTTATGCAACGGGCTATCATTGCCGCTATCATTATCGGGATCGCCTGCGCTATTTTATCTTGTTATATGGTTTTAAAGGGCTGGTCCTTGATGGGAGATGCTATCTCTCACGCTGTGTTACCCGGTGTAGTGCTTGCTTATGTCACTGCCATTCCATTAACGGTCGGTGCCTTTCTTTCTGGCTTGTTTTGCTCATTTGCCACAGGATATTTAAAAGAGCACAGTCGTATTAAAGAAGATACCGTGATGGGAATTGTATTTTCAGGTATGTTTGCTGTAGGTTTGGTTATTTTTGCCAGTGTCGATACAGACCAACATTTAATGCATATTTTATTTGGTAATATTCTGGGTATAACGCCAGATGTATTAACTCAAATTAGTATTATTTGTTTAATTACCATCACAATCATGCTAGTTAAGCAAAAAGATTTTATGCTTTATTGTTTCGATCCTAATCAAGCACGGATCGTCGGTTTACCCGTTACCTTATTGCACTATGGCTTACTGTCTATTTTGGCATTAACTATCGTTGCTTCAATGCAGGCCGTTGGGATTATTTTAGTTGTCGCTATGCTTATTTCTCCGGGGATCACTGCGTATTTATTAACACGTAGTTTCTCTCGTATGATAATGCTAGCTATTATATTTTCTGTCGCATCCAGTGTGATTGGTACATTTATTAGTTTCCATATTGATGGAGCAACAGGCCCATGTATTGTGCTAACTCAAGCTATATTCTTTATTATTGCGTTATTCTGTAATCAGATTAAATTAGCAAAAATAAAGCGACAAACAAAACCCGCGAACGCCTGATAATCTCCTTTATCTTCGCAAAAACGGGATAATCATCCCGTTTTTTAGCTTTATACTTTATTGATTTAATTAAAGTGTTATTGTCATAAGATAAACATCGCTCGTTATTATTTTATTTGGGTCTACTGAGTAAACAACTTTGCGAGGTGTAAGTATGTGGCAGAATATAGGTCGTTTACTGGAATCAAACTTAGGATTTTCAGCAAAGATAAACGAAAAAACTCACCTTTCTAGTGGCGATATTCACCATACATGGAAAATTTATTATGGTGATACACCCGTCTTTGTAAAATCTAACTTGCGTGAGTTTCTGCCTAATTTTAAAAATGAAGCAGAACAACTTGAAATGCTGGCAAAAAGCCAAACAATTCGTACTCCTCGCGTTCTTGGCATTGGTAATAGCAAAGATGCCAGCTTCTTACTCCTTGAATTCTTACCTGTTCAACCTTTTACACCACATAGTGCCTATTGCTTTGGTCAACAATTAGCAAGACTACACCAATGGGAAGATCAACCTAGTTATGGTTTTGATTTTGATACCCAAATCGACACAACTCCCCAACTAAATGGTTGGGAAAAACGCTGGAACCACTTTTATTCTGAAAAACGGATTGGTTTTCAACTGCAATTGGCATCAGAAAAAGGGATGGTCTTTGGTGATATCGATGAGATAACCCAAATTATTCATCATCGTCTAGCTGATCATAATCCACAACCGTCTTTGCTTCATGGCAACTTATGGCCTAAAAACTGCGCAGCAATTGGCCTATCTGAAGGGACAGTTTTTGATCCTGCCTGCTATTGGGGAGATAGAGAATGTGATATAGCGATGCTACCACTTTGTACTGCAGTACCCGCTAATATTTTTGATGGTTATCAGAGTGTTTGGCCGTTATCTGAAAAATTTTTATTACGTCAGCCCATTTATCAACTCTATTTTTTCCTCAACCGTTGTAATTTATTTGGTGGCGAAGAAGATTACTTAGAAGCCCGAAAAATTATTGATGATTTATTAGCCACCCCCTGACAAAAGATAAAAAACAGTTTAAAACAGGTAATAAGCTAAAAATATAACCTCGCCAGCTCACATTGTGCGAGGTTTATTTTCCCTTCAGTTAGATAAATGAACTATCCTCGTTCATTATAAAATACTATTACCACCCTAAAAATTTCAGTAAGAAATACCCAATTGCCATGACAATAATTGGTGATAGATAAAGCACCATAATTTGAGTGAAAATAGTATGTCGTGGTAATTTGATATTTTGTTGTAGCTCTTCTGCGGTGATGCCACTCTTCATCGCTCGTTCAATAATAAGCTGATCTTGTATATTTTCTTTTAAATACTTAACTTGGCGATAAATTCGTAATCCCGATGCACTAAACGCCAACCCAACAAACATAAGAAGAAAAATAACAAAGAAAGTGATGTTTTCCTGACTCAATCCCATTTGTGTATTAGGGATAGGTGAATTTCGCCAGAAGAAGCCTAAAAATGGTGTATTAAATTGTACCATTTCCGCTAACACACGAAAAAAATCATTGATCACGGCATTTACACCATCACCACTTGGACGTTGGATTGCAGCCAATCCTATCAACGACACTGTTGTAGAAATAAAGGCAGGAATAAAAATAAGCCAACCAAGAACACGCTTTGAAATGGCATATAATCCTGCATATTGATAACTCATCACATCCTCACTAGTAGAATTCGTCAATATTTATCTGTTTATCGTAGTCTAATTAACGGCTAATACGACAATATATTAATAGTAGCCATTCTCTCTATTTATTTTACTAAATAAATAAGAAACTGATTAAAAAGATTTTCTTTGTAACTCTTGCTACAATCGCCATTCGACAACATAGACCTTATTTATGGAGAGTAACATGTCTTTTAAATTCCCTATTGAAGCTGCTATTTTTGATATGGATGGTTTATTAATCGACTCTGAACCATTTTGGCAGCAAGCAGAACATGAGGTCTTTGCTGAATTAGGCGTCGATTTATCCCTTTCATCGGCAATGCCCGATATGGTTGGATTAAGAATAAACGAAGTCATTGATTTATGGTATAAAGCCTCACCATGGCAAGGCGTTTCAAAACAAGAAGCAAAACAAAAAATGGTTTCTCGTGTTGTCAAACTGGTTGAAGAAACCAAGCCACTTTTACCCGGTGTCGAACATGCTTTAGAACTTTGTAAATCATCAGGATTGAAAATTGCGTTAGCATCAGCCTCTCCTGATTTTATGCTTGAGCGTGTACTTGAGTTGTTTAATATTCGTCATTATTTCTCAGCTGTCGTGTCTGCTGATGAATTACCTCACAGTAAGCCACATCCAGAAGTTTATCTAAATGCAGCCAAAGCACTCAATCTTGACCCAATCCACTGTGTTTCATTAGAAGATTCTCGTAATGGTATGATTGCCTGTAAAGGTGCAAGAATGCGCTCTATCGTTGTACCAGCAGCAACACAATTTAATGATAAGCAATGGGGTTTAGCTGATGTGAAAATTGCCTCTCTTAATGAGTTAACACAACTACATTTATTAGGTTAGTTTCCATCAATAAAAGGGATATTTTGCTTTATTCGATATCCCTTTTATTCTGCTTCTAACACTTTATTCTTCAATACTACCTTTTTTACTCTTGGCGTTTTCTTACTCATTTGCCTTAATGCCACCAGCTCCCATTCCACCTTTTAGGTTTTTATCCTAAATTCGATCATTTTTAAATCAATCAAATAAAATATTTCTGTTATTACTTAATATTTAAGGCAATTTTTACCTTTTTTGTCTGTTAGTTATCATCAAAACCTTTTATACTTTATCACTGTATAAATGAACAGCAAACAAATAGACTTGGAATGACCGCAGAAGGACATTTACTTTTTTCTGTTGCAACACTTGTGTTAGCACAGAAACTTGAAATAACGCCAGCTCTTGCTCATGGTGATTGGTTTCACATGATCCCTGCTGTCTTATTAGGCTCACTTTTACCAGACTTAGATCACCCAGGCTCTATCCTTGGGCGATTGTTCCGTGTTATTTCTCTTCCCTTATCAAAACTTTGCGGCCACCGAGGTTTCACTCATAGCCTACTCGCATTTTGTGGTTTAGCGATTTTATGGGAAACCCAAGTTTCACCACGCTGGGAAATTTCAGCCGATATCTTTCATGCTCTTTTACTTGGTTATCTTAGCCATCTCATTGCCGACATGTTAACCCCAGCAGGTGTTCCTTTCCTATGGCCTCTAAAAATGCGCTTTGCGCTACCTATTTTAGGTAAAAAAAATAATAAAAAAGGTGAACGTTTTATCTCCGTTCTTATTCTTGTAGGCGCACTTTTTTTGCCACCACACCTTACTGTTACATTGCCTTCGCAAGTCAATAACTGGTTACAGATGTACCACGACAAGCGCACTAATTTTTAACACCCCCTGACAAAACCCTACGTTTCTCTATTTATTTATAAATTCTTACATCTTTTTATGCCTATTTTCTTGTCTTTATAACTAAACGATTATATAAAAGAATAATTAATTATAAAAAGTTATTAACAATCCTGTTACCCTATAACGAGTTGATGCTGTTATATCCTTTCTTACTATCTAAGAACTCATATCGCATACAATCGTCGAAATTATATAAATAAAGATCTCGTTGGAGAGTTAAGATGAATTTTCCGTTAATCATTAACGTACTCGTCTTTGTTGTGTTATTACTCGTCTTGGCTAAATTAAGTCAACGTCAGTGGAGCCTTTCAAAGAAAGTTCTTGTTGGTTTAGTTTTTGGTGTTGCTTTTGGATTAGCGCTACACGCATTCTATGACTCACACGATCCTATTATTAAAGAATCTATTCTTTGGTTTAATATCGTGGGTAATGGTTATGTTCAGCTATTACAAATGATCATTATGCCATTAGTATTTGCCTCTATTCTTAGTGCTGTTGCTCGTTTGCATCAAGCATCTTCACTAGGAAAAATCAGTGGATTAACTATTGGTACTTTATTATTTACCACTGCCATTTCTGCATTAATTGGTATTGTGATCGCCAATTTATTTGGTTTAACCGCAGAAGGCTTAGTACAAGGCGAACAAGAAGCACAACGCTTAATTGCGCTTGAACAAAATTACATGGGTAAAGTTTCTGACTTAACCATGCCTCAGCTTATTTTGTCGTTTATTCCTAAAAACCCATTTGCTGACTTAACAGGTGCAAGCTCAACATCGATTATTAGCGTTGTTATCTTTGCTACTTTCTTAGGTATGGCTGCGCTGAAATTACTCAAAGAAGACCAGCCTCGTGGCGAAAAAGTCTTAGTTGCGATTGATTGCTTACAATCATGGATCATGAAGCTAGTTCGTATTGTTATGATGTTAACTCCTTATGGTGTTATGGCGCTGATGACTAAAGTTGTAGCCAGCTCAAATATGCACGACATCATTCAATTAGGAAGCTTTGTTGTTGCCTCTTATGTTGCTATTGGCTTAATGTTTGTGGTTCATGGATTACTCGTTAGTTTTACAGGCTTAAATCCAGTTAAATTCTTCAAAAAAGCGGGCCCATTATTAGCATTTGCATTTACTAGCCGTTCAAGTGCAGCAAGTATCCCGTTAAATATTGAAACACAAATCAAACGTGTAGGTGTGCCAGAATCTATCGCGAGCTTCTCATCATCTTTTGGCACAACGATTGGCCAAAATGGTTGTGCAGGTATCTACCCTGCAATGCTCGCTGTTATGGTTGCACCAACCGTAGGTATTAACCCATTAGATCCAATGTGGATTGCCACTTTAGTTGCTATCGTAACCGTCAGCTCTGCAGGTGTTGCGGGTGTTGGTGGTGGTGCCACATTTGCAGCTCTTATCGTTCTGCCTGCAATGGGTTTACCTGTAACATTAGTTGCCCTATTAATCTCTGTAGAGCCATTAATTGATATGGGACGTACCGCATTAAACGTCAGTGGCTCAATGACAGCAGGTACAATCACCAGCCAAATTATGGGACAAACGGATAAAGCAGTCTTCAATCAAGATGAAGAAACAGAACTTACAGTAAAATAAACTTTATCTACCTCTATTGATCAAGCCAGTTCATTTGAACTGGCTTTTTTTTGTGTCTATTTGTATCTATATTAAGTTACATATCTTCCATCTATGTCATTCACCAATATCAATAGAAAAACCTATAAATATAACAAGGTAAAATCGTGCAAAAAATTATGCGAGTTTTGCGAAAACTCTATAAGTATGAAAACAGCCAGTATGATCCTGAACGCCAAGTTTCTCTTTATCATCTTGATGTTCTTTCAGAAAAGGAAAAAAACATATTATTAGCGACCAATTGGCAACCTAATATTATTGAAAAATTTGCGGATCACTCTGATGTTATCAATCAATTACATAGTTTAAAAAACAATCCGTTACTCACTCAAAAACGTTGTTTAGATGCATTTGTGGCTGGTGTGGGTGGCAGCTATCTTAGAGGACGTTCTGTTTTAGGAGCTTTTCATAAATTACAAAATTTACCACTACATAATTATGACGAAAAGCCTCAATATGCCTGTTGTTGGATTTGTAGTGATAGAAACCAACAAAAACATATTAATGATAGTTATTTTCAATATTGCCTCTATTACGGTAATTCTTATACTGGCAACCCCTCTTATGCTTATCTGAATTTAAAGCACTTACTAACAGTCCCTCCCGTAACTACAACGCAGGCAGACAAAGAGACCTTTAAGCAATTACTTCATTTATTACGTAACGCCCCTGAAGATGAAACTCCAGGTAAGTTTGAAAAAAGGTTAAATGAAGCTAAATTAATTTCTGGTGATAAATACACCAAGCGGGGTATTTTGCACTCACTTGCTTTAGTGGGTGTTATTCCCAATGCCTTTATTTCATTATCTTTAAATAGCTGGGCCAATTTCGGTGATATTACTATTGCAGAGGATCAGCTTAATAACACTAAAGGACGTTCTGATATGGAGATGCCATGGGCGGGATGGAAAGGTAAGCTCAAGATTGATGAGGAAAAAACCGTGGCTTATTTTGGGGAATATTTAGACTAAATATCAATATGTTCCATAAAAAACGCCCAATACTGTTCATATTGAGCGTTTAAATATTGGCGTTAATTTATCGCCTATAATATTTTTATTTTAGATACTCACCATTGCGCAGTGCTTCAATACGCTTATCTAATGGTGGGTGAGATAAAAATAATTCACTAAAAGACTTATTACGGCCATTAATACAGAAAGCCATCATACTGCTCTCTTCTTGTGGCTCATAGCTCGTTTTTAAACGTTGTAATGCTGCAATCATCTTCTCACGGCCAACAAGTTTTGCCGATCCTGCATCTGCATGGAACTCACGATAACGAGAGAACCACATGGTAATAATGCTCGCCAGAATACCAAACACAATTTCCAGAACCATTGAAACACCCATATAAACCCATGGGTTACCATTGCTATTTTCACTCTCTTCATCACTCGAAATAAAGTTAGCAACGAATTGTGCAATGATACGCGAAATAAAGATAACGAAGGTATTCACAACCCCCTGAAGCAAGGTCATAGTTATCATATCACCATTAGCAACATGGCTGATTTCGTGAGCAATAACCGCTTCTGCCTCATCACGACTCATACTGGCTAATAACCCTGTACTTACAGCCACCAGCGAAGCATCACGACGAGCGCCTGTCGCAAACGCATTGATATCAGGTGCATCATAAATAGCCACTTGTGGCATTTTAATACCGACTTGTTCAGATTGGCGTCTTACCGTATCTAATAACCAACGCTCTACTTCTGAAGTTGGGTTTTCGATAACTTGACCACCCACTGAACGTAATGCCATCCATTTTGACATTAACAGTGAAATAAATGCACCACCAAAACCAAACAAACCCGCCATGATCATCAAACCTTGAACACTGCGACCTTGTATACCTGTTAAAGATAAGATGATCCCAAAAACAAACATTACAGCTAAGTTTGTTAAAAGGAATAACGCAATTCTCATCATATTGATACTGTTCCTATTTTATCTAATTATCACATTGCAAAAACTACCTTATAAATAAGGCTTTTTTGAATTTTATCAAGTCTTTTAACGTATTTAATACTAAAAACAGTATAACTTTACATTTTGATAAATAAATAGGATTTAATTACCCACTTATTGGGCATTATTTAAAACTGGAAAGAAATGAGTGTTCAAAAATGGGCGGGACAATTGTTTGTATTATTTAGCTAAAGAGATAAGCACCAGAGAAGGCTTTATAACGTTTAATCTATCAACAAAAAAGTGGAAAAGATTAGCATATAAACAGAACACTATTATCGACGAGCTCACTGTAGCTATGCTCTTTGTGCACGACTTTGTAAGTAATACAAATCGTGCACATAAGACAAGCAATAGCGTGATTAACGCTATAAACTAATTACATTTTAAAACGATATGTGGTTGTCATAGAGCCTGATAATGAATGTGCTCGTTGTGAATGACCATCATACAGTTTTGGTGTGGTGTAATCGTTTTCTTGCTGGTGGTGCCAACCGATACCACCACTTAAAGAAACAGAAAGATTTTTTGTTGGTTTCCAATAGCTAAATAAACCAAACTGTCCTTGTTTTAATCTTTCACCTGAATAACTGAACTCACTATAGTTAGTACGTGCACCAACTGACAGCTCTTTACTAATTCTGTACTCGGCTTCCAATGCACCCATAACCTCACCATCACGTACATAGTCAATATCAGCGTAAGCTGGTGAGTTAAAGCGTCCACGAGTATTACCAATTGGATTACGTGCAAATTGACCAACACCATTTGCTTTCTCAGCATCGGTATAAGTCACACCAGTACGTAATGTCCATGGTGACTCAGGAATTCGCCATTCCATCGTACCTGCAAAGTGCCATGCATCATTATCAAAGTTACGCTTGCCTTTATTAGCATCACTTAATGTACGTTTACCATCACTACCATAATCGTGATAATAAACAACACCACCAATAGTCACGTCTGAGGTTAATTTATATTTTGCTTCTAAGCCTTGCTGACGGAATACATCATCCGCTTGGCCATAGAAATAAAATACTTTTAACGGTTTGGAGTTATAGTTAATTCCACCAGTTAATACATGATCGATGTTGTGTCTGTTACCATTACCATCACTGAAATACATTCTGTCGATATTTGGACTATCACGACGCATTACTTTACCGTCAAGAAACAGTAAATCTAAGCTCCAATCACCCATTGCTGTGTTGGTAGCATAGCCATTATAGCTGTTTAATGATAAGCGCTGTGAGTTAGTAAAAATACCCGTATTTTTCAGCGTAAACCAACCTGCTTTACCGTTAATTAAAACAGGATCTAAATCAAATTTAACTTTTGCAAAGCGCTGACCAATTTTGTTATAGCCTTTTGCATCGCCATCATCATTATATAAAATTGCACGGGAGGCGAAGTCTTTACTTGCACCTAATTTGATACCACCATAATAAGAGACATCAAATCCGAGGATGCCACCTAAATAACCAGATCTGAAATCTGCTTGAAAGTTTTGACCCCAAGCATTAGCAACTTGTTTTCTATAACGTTGTTCATTTTTATCGAAACGGTTTTCTGTCTTTAGGTATTTCCACATATTAATTGTAGAAAGCTCAAGTTCAGAGTCGGAAACAAATGCGCTCTCTTTAATAGAATCTTCCCAATTTCCAGCATTGGCGGCGCTAACAGCTAAAAAACAAGGGGACAACATAAACAATACTATTCTTTTTACTTTCATTTTAAGTCAACCTGGTTAACAAATATTTGAGTTGATTTATATTGGCTTATATTCAACAAGTTCAACAAAACACCATTCTTATATTTAGCTAAAAAAACAACCCTTGATTAAATTTCTGGTTACATACATTTCAAATACTAAAGTTATTTTTAGGCATGAAAAATCCAATATGGCTATCTCACTGCATACCATATTTGTATTTATTCATTTTTTAGCAATAAAAATTCTTTTAGCAAATTATAGATTATTTGCCTTTTAGTTATTATTCCTTACGTAGAAAGACCATTCCTGAAAATATGATATTTCAGTTTTTACATGTGACTCTGATAATACATTTTGAACTCATAGAATAAAAACAACCCATTATTTAGATAAGTTTTTAGCTGTTGCATCAATGTCTCAAAGTGACACTAAATTTCTATGATCTGTATGCTATAGTAATTTTATGTCAATTTAAGCGATCATTGTCACAACATGTTACATTTATTGCAATAAGTAAACCATCAAACGTGAGCATAATCACAATAAATAATTTATTTACCTTTTTATTTTACTTACTAGATAAAAAACCAATTACATATCATCATTTGAAGAAATTTTTATCTAAAAGCTAATTTAATATCTTTTTTACATCACAAACTTATTAGAAATATATTTCAGATTAAAAATTAAGCGAAACAAAGTTAAATTAAATATTTATATATTAATAATTATTTATATTACGGGTAACTTTATAGAATAAATAAACAAGAAGATAAAAGCTCTAAGCCCCAAAATATAGCCAATGTATTTAAAACACGCCTAGTAACTTACTTGATAAACATTGGTTAGCAAAACCTTTTTTATATCTTGATGTACTTAAATATAAAAAAACCCAGTAATTGGCTATCCAACTACTGGGGTAATTTTAAGTATCAGTTTTTATAATTGATAACTTAATTTAATAGTTTTTTCGGCTTAAGTACCTTTGAAAGATCAACAGCAATTTTTGCGGTCTCATCTAAATAAGGATCTGGCCCTTCATAATCCTTAGGTAAATCATCAAGTGATTTTAACAAAGGCTTACCTTCTAATTTAAAACGCTCATTAATACGATTTAATTTAATGGTTTCTAGCTCTTTGTTTTCTTTCTCTCTTTCAGCAAAATTCAGGATAACAAATTTATCTTCACCTTTTGCTTTAGCATCATTGTAGCGTTGAATATCATCAAAAATGTATGAGAATTCTCTGTCACTTGCAATACGTTTAGTATGCTGCTCCGTTAATGGTGCTAATGCCGTTTTCAATTTATCTGAGTATTCAGATAACTGATAACTAGCAGGAGAAATACTATCCCAAGGTAATGCGTTATCTTCAAAGCTTTCGCCCATTTCAGCACTATCAAAACTTGGTAATAATAAATCAGGTGTTACCCCTTTAAGCTGAGTACTACCACCATTAATTCGATAGAATTTTTGGATAGTGTATTGTACTGAACCTAAACCTGGCCAATCAGGGCTAAGCATTTGATCGTAAACTCGTGTTAAAGGACGATATTGTTGAACTGTTCCTTTACCAAATGTTTGTTCACCAACAATCAAAGCACGTCCATAATCTTGCATGGCTGCCGCAAAAATTTCAGAAGCTGAAGCACTAAAACGGTTCACAATAACAACTAATGGGCCTTTGTAATAAACAACATCGTCTCTATCAAAATCTTGTCGTACACGACCATTATTGTCTCTAACTTGCACCACAGGACCACTTGGAATAAATAATCCTGACAGTGAAATGGCTTCAGTTAAAGCACCACCACCGTTACCACGTAAATCAATAACTAATGACGAAACATTATCTTTTGCTACTTTTTGCAATTGAGTTTTAACATCATTAGTTAGACCAACATAGAAACTTGGAATATCTAAAATAGCGACTTTATCACCATTGATGACTTTTTCTGTCAATTTAACAGCTCGGTCTTCTAAACGGATCTGTTCTCTCACTATCGTGATTGTTCTTGGTTTAGCGCCTTTCTCATCAGAGATAACTTCTAACTTAACTTGACTACCTTTTGGACCTTTAATCAAGGCAACAATATCATCAAGTCGCCAACCGACAACGTCTACCATCGGTTTATTTTGTTGGCCTACAGCAATAATTTTATCACCAACTTTCAACTCTTTGCTTTTTGCAGCCGGTCCACCAGTCACCATCGAGTTGATCATAGGATAGTCATCATCCATTTGTAATACAGCACCGATGCCTTCTAATGAAAGACTCATTTCAGAATCGAATGCTTCTGTATTTCTTGGTGATAAATAACTGGTATGTGGATCAATTTCGCGGGCAAATGCCGACATAATAATTTGAAAAACGTCTTCACTTTGGCTTTGTGTTTGACGACGCAAAGCGGCTTTATAGCGCTTGGTCAACGTTTCTTTAATTTCACTGTCTGTTTTTTCAGATAATTTCAGTGTTAACCAATCGTATTTAACTTTTTCATCCCAAAGCTTATCTAATTCAGCTTGAGTTTGAGGCCATGGTGCTTTCGTTCTATCTAACTCAAACTTATCCTGACCAGTTAAATCCATTGGCTTATTGATACGATCTAACGCATATTGAAAACGTTCAAAACGTCTTTTTTGCGCTAAATTGAAGAGATCATAAAGGGGTTGAAGCTCACCTTTTTTCAGGTATTCACCCACTTTTGTTTTTTCTTTATCAAATTGGGCGATATCAGACGCAAGCAATACATTGTGGCTATAGTCTAATAAATTAAGATAGCGATTAAATATCTTTTCAGAAAAGCTCGCATCTAGCGAAAACTGACGATAATGAGAGCGTTCAAAACGAGAGGTAACTCGCTCGCTCACAGTAGAGTGTTGTGGCTCTTGCTTTAATTCGGGTAACTGATCAATAGTTGCCATTGCTGGAGTGGCTGGTTTCTCAGCCATCACAACAGAAGTACCTGTTAATGTTAATCCGATTGCAAAAGCCACATTTAAAAGTTTGTTCATGCTCTGGTTGGCCTCCGTATCAGAACTTTAAATGTTCCGTGCGTACATTCATTGCCAAACCGTTAGGCAATTGTACACGTACACCCTCTTTTGCTATCTCTAGCACTGTCGCATTCATCACGCTACTACCGACGTTAACTTTCAGCGATTGACCAACAGTAAGAACTGATATGTCTGTTACTGGAATTAACTTTTCAGTATTTTGGCGTGGTGCTTTACGAGGAGCTTGAGCCGCTTTTTGAGGACGAGGCTGCCGTTTTTCACCTTCTTTAGGTGTCTGACGACGCGTATTATTTGGCTTTTTCGCTGCCGGACGTTTACTGGTCTCCTTATCACCTTCAGCTTCGCGCTTTTTAGCACGTTGTTCAGCTCTTTGAGCTTGAACGCGCGCCTTGGCTTCTGCTAATTGTGTACGAGCATGTTCAATATGCTCAGCTTCCAGTTCGCCGCAGTCATTACCATCCAAATCGACACGTTTTGCCCCTTCTTTAACTCCATAAAGGTAGCGCCAACTTGAGGTATATAAGCGTAATGCGGAACGTAACTGTGTTTTGCTTAATTCAGCTTCATCTTTTAGAGCTTCAACAAGATCTTGAAAAATGCCAACTTTCAAAGGGCGAGCTTCGCCCTCAGCAATAAAACACTTAGGGAAACGTTCAGCTAAAAAAGCGATGATTTCTTTACTACTATTCAACTTAGGTTGATTTTCCATGAAATTTCCTGATTACAACGGTTTTGCCAACCAGCGCAGGCATGAACAAGCGACATTATAATAGTGTTGCCAACAATTTCTATGGCAAACGCCTGTTAACTTACACAAAATTCACAATATTTTGCTGTATGACAAGTTTTTAAATGCTCGCAGAGCACGTCACACAACGCTTTAAGCCCATTTTCATCTTTTTTATCAAAACGATTAAAAATAGGGCTATCAATATCGAGAACGCCGATAATTTGTCCATTCACCTCTAGAGGTAGAACAATTTCAGACTGACTTGCACTGTCACAAGCAATATGTCCACTAAATTGATGAACGTCATCCACTCTTAAAATTCTGTTTTCGGAGTATGCAGTTCCGCAAACTCCTTTTCCAAAACCTATCCTGACACAAGCAATTTTACCTTGAAATGGACCAAGAACTAATGAATCACCATCATTAAGATAAAACCCAACCCAATTTATCGTATCTAACCTCTCGAAAAGAAGTGCGCTGGTATTAGCAAGTGATGCGATAAGATCATTTTCACCAGACAACAAGGCTGACAAATTATCAGTGAGTTCCTGATAAAAAAGCGAATTTGGCATCATTAAACCTTATTTACATAACTAAAATAGATAACATACTCGTAATTTAGCCTATTTTATCTTGAGGTTGAATACTCCATTTTCAAGAATTGGGTAAAAAAACGATAAAACTTCCTTAACATCTACAAAAAAAATCAGACTCTTATTATTGTAAAATGAAAGGCATAAATATAATAAAAATGATAACTTGTGAACCATTGAGTATAGGTACTTTTTTTTAGCTTAATCAAACGATAACTCTTAAGAAAGCTAACTTAGGCGAATTAATGAGCAACACTGAGAACAATATCGCAATTAACAAAATAAAATCAATACGCTGCCAAGAATGTGACCATCTTGTGGCACTTCCCCTTGCGCTTAAGCGTGGAGAAGATGCGTACTGTCCACGTTGCCAAGCTAAACTTGCCTCTTATCGAGACTGGTCACTAACTCGCTTACTTATTTTGTCGATTACAATGCTAATCTTGGCATCTATTGCATTTACTCAACCATTAATCAAAATCCATTTATTGGGCACAATGATAACCGCCAACGTGCTTGATGGTATTCGTATGATGTCAGAGCAAGGCTCTCCTCTTACTGCAACTATGGTTCTCTTTTGTGCTGTCGCCGCCCCACTTAGTCTCCCTATTGCTATTTTGTATCTTCATTTGGGTGCGCGTTTACGTTTAAATTTACGTCCAGTGCTTTTAATGCTTGGCAAATTAAAAGAATGGGTAATGCTAGATGTTTATTTGATTGGGCTGGGTGTTGCAACAATAAAATTAGGTGATTATGCCACGGTTTATATTGGCAATGGGTTAATTGCTTTTGTTTCTTTAATGCTACTAAGCTTATTGATGCTGATTAATATTAATATGGACCAACTTTGGCAACAATTTTATCCACAAAAAGAGATCCAACGAAGCCCAGCAACATGCCATGCTTGCCATTATCATTTTAAAAAAATGCCTTCAACACATTGCCCACGTTGTAAATCTTGCTACACCCCAAGACAACCAATGAGTTTGCAGAAAACATGGGCAGCATTAATTGCAGCGATTATTTTATTATTACCTGCAAATTTATTGCCTATTTCTATTTTTTATTTAAATGGCCAACGCACCGAAGATACCATTTTTTCTGGCGTCATTGCCTTGGTAAATTCAGGTAATACCCCTATTGCTATTATCGTTTTTATTGCCAGTATTTTTGTGCCTTTTTTCAAAATTATTATTATGTTGGGTCTATTGTTGAGTATTCATTTTGATTCTCACATTCACCCTCTATTACGTATGAAATTATACCGTTTTGTCTCTTGGATAGGACGATGGTCAATGCTTGATCTCTTTGTGATCGCACTGATGATGTCATTAATTAATCGAGATCAACTGATGACGTTCACAATGGGCCCAGCAGCTTTTTATTTTGGTACTGCGGTTATTCTTACTATCCTTGCCGTTGAATGGTTGGATAGTCGTTTACTATGGGATACTTATGCAACACGAAGAAAACGACGCTCAGGAAACACAAGCCCAAATACGCCGCAAGCGTAGAATTTCGACATTTTGGCTACTCCCTGTTATCGCCATTTTTATTGCAAGTTGGTTGCTTTTCCAACATTGGCAAGATAAAGGCGTACAAATTACGATTGATTTTCAATCTGCTTCAGGGATTGTCTCTGGTAGAACACCAATCCGCTATCAAGGCGTTGATGTAGGAATAGTTAAAGATATCACCTTAAGCGATGACTTACGCAGAGTTATTGTGACAGCTGATGTACGAAAAAACCTTGCTTCTGCATTACGGAAAAATACGCAATTTTGGCTTGTTACACCTAAAGCGAGCCTATCAGGTGTATCAGGGCTAGATGCTTTAGTAGGTGGTAACTACATCAGTATGCTACCCGGTGATGGTGAAAAGCAGTTTAAATTTATTGCTCAAGAAGTTCGCCCTCAAGCAAATATTGATAAAAACCAGCAATTAATTACCTTAACTGCAGATAAACTGGGATCACTCAATGTTGACTCTCAAGTTTATTACCGCCAAGTTCCCGTAGGGAAAGTTTATAGCTACGCAATTCGCCCTGACAACCAAGGCGTTTTTATTGAATTAAGTATTGATAAACAATATTCACATTTAATTCGTCAAGACAGCCATTTTTGGAATGTATCTGGATTCCAAGGTAATTTTAATTTAAAAAGTGGCGTGTCCGTTAAAATGGAAAGTGTTTCTGCTTTAATTAACGGTGCGATAGCTTTTGACTCCCCAGAAAACAGTCAACCAGCACAAGAAAACCAGCAGTTTGTTTTACAATCGGCTACCTCTGTTGAGGCGGGTAAAGCAATATATGGTGAAGATGGATTAATTCTTTCTCTAACTAGTGAAGAAAGTTGGGGCGTCGATGCAGGACAACCGATTCTCTTTAGAGGCATAACTATTGGCCAAGTCATACAACGTAATATAAGTGATGATGGTGTTATCTTCGATGCTATTATCGCCCCTGAATATAAACATTATATTTATGAGAACAGCAAGTTTGTTGCCAATAGCCGAATAAACGTCAATATGGGCTTAAATGGTATTGATATTCAAGGTGCTTCTCCTCAAGAATGGCTTGAAGGCGGTATTCATCTTATTCAAGGTAACAAAGGTACCCCTAAAGAGCAGTACCGTCTGTATCGCAATGATTTTTTTGCTAAAGCAAGCATCAATGGTAATGAATTACCAGTGACATTAACGTTAAAAGCCTCCAGCCTTCCGGGTATTCAAAAAGGCTCTGTCGTGCTTTACCATCAATTTCAGGTTGGTGAAATCACTGATGTCAGACCATTAATTGATGAGTTTGATATTGATGTTTATATTTCCAAACAATATCGCCACCTTCTTACTGAAAAAAGTGTTTTCTGGACTGAAGGTGCGGCAAAAGTTTCCGTCAATGGTTCAGGATTAACCGTTGAAGCGACACCATTAAATAGAGCCTTAAAAGGTGCTATTAGCTTCGATAACTTTGAAAATATCAACAATAACGCCTCACGTTACAAACTCTATTCATCAGAAACCAGTGCTAGGGCTATTGGTGCTCAAATCACTTTAAAAACTTACGATGCTAGTAAGCTTTCTGAAGGCATGCCTATTCGTTATTTAGGCATTGATATTGGTCAGGTGGAATCACTGCTCCTCTCGCCAGATAGAAAAGCCGTGACGGTTTCAGCAGTACTCTACCCTGATTATGTAAAAACATTCGCTAGATCAGGTAGTCGCTTTGCTGTTGTCACACCAGAGCTAACAGCATCAGGATTAGATAACCTAGACTCCCTAATTCAGCCATACATTAAAGCAGAACCTGGTAATGGTGGTGTTTATCGTCAATTTGAACTTCAAACATCTAACATTACAGACTCTCGCTATCTTGATGGGTTAAATCTTGTCTTAAATGCCACAGAAGCTGGCTCAGTACAAATTGGTACGCCTATTTATTATCGAGGTCTTGAAGTTGGTGCTGTGACAGGACTTGAGTTAGGAAACATGTCTGATAGAGTCTTAATTCACATTCGAATTAGTAAAAAATATCAATACCTTGTTAGAAATAATACCGAATTTTGGCTCTCTTCTGGATATAACTTCTCCTTTGGTTTAACGGGGGGCGTTATACGAAGTGGGACATTTAAACAATTTATACGTGGAGGTATTACATTTGCAACGCCACCTTCCACGCCACTACAATCAAAAGCAAAACAGGAACAGAATTTCATTTTAAATGCAAAAGAGCCTAAAGATTGGGATGAATGGGGAACTGCGATACCAAAGCCGTAAAATAAGATAATTCTCCCTTATTTCGTACTAGTTCTTTAAAG
Organism: Proteus genomosp. 4 str. ATCC 51469; assembly: GCF_003144375.1. Lineage (NCBI taxonomy): Bacteria > Pseudomonadati > Pseudomonadota > Gammaproteobacteria > Enterobacterales > Morganellaceae > Proteus > Proteus genomosp. 4. Next base: position 25,332 of record NZ_PENV01000008.1, on the reverse strand, counting down.
CGGATCACAAAAAATGATCCGCTTTTTTTATTTATGAAATATATTTTGGAAATAGATTCCATTTATACTATGCTTAATTTTGTTTGGTCGAAAAGCATTATTCAGAATAAATGCCACCAACAAAACATAACGGAACACAACAAAACATCGCCTAAGCTGGAGTAACAATATGAAGAAAACAACGTTAAAAATTGCTTGCTATGAAATTGAAGATATTACTTTGAAACACTCTTCCGATAATCAATTAACTTATATTCATATTCCATGTGATTATGATACAGAGTTTTGCATGCAACTAGATGGATGGGATGAAAACACGAGCATTCCGGCTCAATTGAAAGATAAAAATATTCTGCTTTATCGCCATGCTTATGACAAAGAAAACCACCATTGGATCTTAAAAGTGGCATAAGAGATGCTAAAACAACATAAAAAAAGCCAGATAAATCATTTATCTGGCTTAGGGAAAAGGCTCATTGCGAGCCGTGCGCTAAAAAGTAATTACTGATTACTGCGTAAACAAAAAAATCGAGGACTCACTCAGACCTTTCTATTTCACAACTTACTGTTAAATATTAGCTAACAATATGTAAATATCCAGTAAACAAATCAATCGCACACTCTTTTCTATTCAAAAAATAATCTCAAGTGAAATTTATTTATTAAATCAATAAAATAGAAATAAAAAATTCCACTTTCAATTATTAATCACTTGATTAATTACTTTCGCAAAGTGCTTTAAATGCACCTTGAATAGCTTCTACTGATTTTTTCTTTTCAGGAGAATTAGGATCTGGAAGTAAAATAATATCGATTAGCTGCGCCTTAACTTTTCCACTTTCCATCTGTTTCATAGCAATCTCATTAAGTGGGTACTGAACTAATGTTGCTGGATTAATCACAAACCAAGCGCCATCAGCACGGCAATTAAGCATTACCTCTTCTCGTGTAAATGGCCAATCATCACCAAATTGAAGCTTACTTACAGTGGAAATTGGAGCAGAAAATGCTTGAAAAGAGAAAAGCATTAACATTCCCGCTAATATAAAACGTTTCATGTTTATATCTCACTTAATAAATTAGATTTTTACGATTATATAACAATCTATACAGGTGAGTTAATCGCAAAGATGGCAACAGTAAAAATAACCATAGTTCCAAGTAATAGTTCAAACCAGCTATTAATTAGCAACCACTGAAAATTATTTTTCTTACGAATATGAGGCACCAAAACATAACGATTAATTACAGCCAAACCTAGCATTAGCACAACTAAGCTGATTTTAAGCCATAACATGCTTTGATATTCTGATGATAAGTGTATTGCTGGCCACCCTGGAATGAGCATAACAGCACTAATAACACCCGTGATGGTAACTAATAAAACAGCAACATGACCAAATAATGAAAATCTCTTCATTGTGCCAATAATTGGCTTGATCATCCCTTCTGCAAGCTCATCTTTATTACGCAAAAATTGTAAACAAGCAACAAATGGCCATAAACCGCCAAACCAATACGCAGCACTAATAAGATGGATACTTTGATTAACTTTATAAAAGGTTGCTTCTGATCCTGTAAACATAGCGCCATGTCCGATAGACGCATGTAGGATCAACATAATTGACGCAATTATTAATAAAGAAACATTACGAATATAGCGTTGGTGTATAAATAATACAGCTAAAGCAAGAGTTGCTAATATCAACTGCCATTGCCAAACCTGACCAAATGAAGTACCTAATACCGCTTTCCATATTTCAAGTGACCAAGCATCCTCCCACCCATCCCCCATAATGCCAGATTGCACAGCCATCCATAGATAAGTCGTAATAAAAACTGTAATAGTACTGATGGCTAATGCAGGACGTAAACGGACTTGAATAAGAGGAATAAACTTATCTTTTGCAAGAATGGCAGCCGAGAAGCTCAGTCCGAACATAAACATGACTGCCACAAAATGAAAGAAACGGCATAAAATATAAACGTCTTCAGGTGTCATTATTTTACACTAAATTGATAAGAACCTTTTGTCTTGTGCCCATCAACAGAAACCACATTCCAATCAACTAAATAATTGCCTTCAGCCAGATCACTTTCTAAAGGTAATAATAATTTAGTGTTGTTAACAGGATCTAAACTCAGTTTTCCTACTGTGATTTCTTTACCTTCCGCATTTGTTACTTTAATTTTACTAAAAGCAAGTTCAATGCCTTCAGAAAAATCTAGTGTGATAACTTTAGGTGCTTGTGACTGCTCAATAGCCGCGCCTTCAGCAGGTAACTGTGATTTTAAATGTGCGTGAGCTAATGCTTGTTGATACGACATACCTAGGAATAAAACCGCAATGGCTGATAATTTACCCCAAGATGTCTTTAGTGTATTTAATGACATAATAACCTCTTAAATTACAGGTGATTTTTTTATTTATGGAAATATTTTATAGCAAATTTACGTCAAGATCTTCGCTTCTTCTTATTAGAAATAAAAGGTTGTGAACTAGCACTCAAAATATATGTTATTTAGAGCAGTTTCTGTTTCAAATATCACCCATTTTTACACTTCAAAAAAATATAATACCCACATTGACAGTCTAAACAGTTCAATACATAACCAAATTAAGTTAAACGTAAAATAAACATCCTGTATAAATAACATCCAACAACACATTCAGGATAAAAAATAGACAGTGCTAGTAAAGGAAGAGATAAAAGGCATGAATAGAAAGAGAGGTAATGATAGAAGAATAAAAAAACGCCCTACTATTCACTTATAGCAGGGCGTAATGATTCATTTATTAACTTATTATCTGAAGCTTTATGAATAATTAGACATGTGCAGATGTTGATAATGTATTCAGATCTTTATCTAACAAGAATAAAGCTTTACCACTATCACCAACCATTGCTAATTTATCTAAGATTGATTTAAATAATTTTTCTTCTTCATGCTGCTCTGCAACATACCATTGTAAGAAGTTAAAGGTTGAATAATCTTGAGTGGTCATTGCTACATGAGCTAATTTATTAATTTCAGCTGTAATATGTTTTTCATGCTCATAAGTTTTATCGAACAATTCAGAGAGTGATGAAAACTCTGATGGTGGCGCTTCAATTGCACCAAGTAAAGGCATCGCACCTGTATCACTTAAATAATCAAATAAGCGATGCATATGCTCCATTTCTTCACGAGAATGTGCTTTTAAAAACTTAGCTGCACCATCAAATCCTTTATCGTCGCACCAAGCACTCATTTGTAAATAAAGATTTGCTGAATAAAACTCTAAATTTAGCTGTTCATTCAATTTATTAATCATATCTTGATGTAACATATTTTACGTCCTTTGCGATGAAAATTAACATTAGGGATATTATGCACACTTAAAAATAAAAATATAGTTATTTAAATAGAGTTTGTTTATTTTTTTAATTAGTTAATGTGTAACAAAAATAAAAACCAATCTCATTTGCAATATAACTTTGTTATTTTAACAAAAGTTAAATGCTACTTATTATCATTGGCAACAAAAAACCCCAACACTACCGTAACACATTGTAATAATTGATTATTATTTAAAGTTAAATTAATAAGGTTAATTTAATTATTTTTAGCCAATAAAAGCATTTAACTTTTATAAAATATAAACAAAGTACTAAAGTTTAATTATTATCTTCTATTTTTAATTCTTTACTTTATTTACATCTCTATATATAAATCTATTTATAGCCATTCTTCTTTTATATATCTATTTTAATACGATTGTAAAAAAACTTTATTATCACCTGTTAATTAATCTATTTTATCAGCAATTATTTCTAGTTTACTCCATTGTGTCCCTTCCTCTTAAATTACTACGATTTTTTTCATTTTTTGCATGTAAAAAAAACACACAACTCTCAAAAAATAAAAATATTTCTAATTTTTATACAGTTTTTGATTTTGGCTGATAAGATTAGTAGGTAACTCATATTTGTATGTACAAAAAATTAGTATTAAAGCCCTAATCATAATAAAGGTTAATTAGGAGCCACTATGACAAAAACAGTGTTAGTACCCGTTGATTTTACAGAGCTTGGTTTATTAGACAAGGTTGTTTCTCATCTAAAAGCATTGTCTGTCGCTGACAAACTGAATATTCATTTTTTATCTGTGATCCCAAGTTATGAATCTTTTGTTGGGTTTGCATTTGCAGGCCAAGACCGACTCGCAAGTGACAAACAACGTATTGAAATTGCATTATCTACGTTAAAAGAAAATTTATCGCATGTTGAGATTTCTAACAGTACTTCTCAGTTTTATATTTCCATTGGTAATCCACGCGATAAAATTTTAGAAACGGCGAAAAAAATTCAAGCCGAGTTGATTGTCATCGGTTCTCGTAACCCCGGCATGAAAACTTACCTCCTCGGCTCTACTGCATCTTCTGTTGTTAGCTATGCTGAATCATCAGTATTAGTTGTCCGTTAATTACTTTATTCCCTTATAAGAAATCTGGTACAAGTCATAAACCAGATTTCTTATTCTTTATTCCGTAAAATGAAGTGAAAATAATATTTTATTTTATCATTCTTATTTTTGAGAGTAATTATTAATAATATATCTTTAAACAATAAGATAATCATTAAAAAAACAAGAAGAAAAAGGTGTATTAATGGTTAATATATAAATATATATATTAACAACCTATTAATACTTTTATATTGTTGATCATGTGAATTTATGTAAAGATACTTTTCTTTCTATGAAAACCAAATGTAATCAATATCGGTAAAAGGAATTAACATGAATAAAGAGTACTCTGAAAAATGGCAAGAGCGTTTTTCATTTTTTGATAAAAATGGCTCACCTAAAACTCCTGAATTTAAAGCGGCTTATAAAGAACTACCCTTTGGTAAACGTATTCTCATTGGAATGAATATCTGGGCCTTTTTCTTTGGTTTTATTTATTTTCTTATTTTAGGTTTATGGCGTAAAGCATTAACATTACTTGCCATTAACATTGCTATTTTTACTATTATCGGTTTCTTCCCTGTCAATAATGGTGTAATCAATGCTGTCGGTATTGCCATTAATATTTTATGGGCAATAACAGCTAACTATGCTTATTATTTAAAAGCAACCAAGAATGATCAAAGCTGGAATCCTTTTGATGGTGTTCTATAATAGTTTTTCTGCAATAATATCAAAGGGGTAATTACCCCTTTAGTTTTTATATTCCTCAAATCCTTTTTACTAACAACACTACAGTACCTTCTACTTTTGTCATAAAGATTCATTTTCCTAACCAGAGAAAATTCTAGTCAATGCTATAATGCGTTAACTAGAAATCAGGGAAAAAATCATGTCGAATCATTTTCAAGGTAAATTTGAAGCAGAACTAAAATATCACCTTCAAAATCCAGAAAAATTTATTGCAGCATTAGAAAAAGCTGGTGCAACCTTATTTACGCCTAATAACCAAGAAACAGATTGGTATATGGAATATTCTAACCTCACGTTCCCGGCATCAAACATAAGCTTATGTATAAGAAAAATGTTACCTTCAGGCATAAACCTTCTTATCGTTAAAGGCCCTGATTTATCACAATGTGAAGCAGTACGCATAGAAGATGCAGAAAAAACAGTCTCCATGTTTATCACACTAGGCTACCATTGTATTCTCAATTATACTAAATCAAGAGAAATCTATTTTTTAGACGAGTTTCATATCACCATTGATAAATTAGATAATCTAGGTTCATTTGCTGAATTCGCTATTATGACTGACGATCAAAGTCAACTTCCTCTCTATACGAAACAATTACAAAAATTAGCAGCTAAGTTTGGGTTTTCAGAAAAACATCTTGAAAAAAATAACTATAAAAAACTTATGTTAAATAGCTTAAAAGGATAACCTAATTTAAATTAAAGATATTCTTTCTATCACTTGTTCAAACACCGACATTATAACCTTATCCTAAATATCGGTGTTTTATCTTTCCCAATATTATTTACCCCACGTAGTAAAAAATAGAAAAAACCTCCCTTGATACAAGTTTAAACTTGAATACTATTTTTTTGGAGATCTTCTTAAATTTTTTCTTTTTTTCTCTTTAATAACATTCAGCTTTAGGCTAATAATGCTATTCAGATCCGGTTTAAAAGATATTTTTGCAATACCACTTATATTAATGCTATGTTTTTATTAGAATTAATAAAAAAATATACTAATAGGAGGGGTTATGCTTGAAAATTACCTTAATATCTTCATTAAGGCAACTTTTATTGAGAACATGGCATTAAGTTTCTTTTTGGGAATGTGTACTTTCCTTGCTGTTTCAAAAGAAGTGAAAACATCATTAAAACTAGGACTCACCGTCACTGTTTTACTTATTATTGCTACTCCAATCAATAACTTAATTTATAATTTCATCTTAAAAAAAGATGTTTTAGTGGAAGGTATTGATCTTAGTTTTCTAAGATATATTACTTTTATTGGTGTTTTAGCCGCATTGGTTCAAATATTAGAAATGTTTTTAGATAAATTTATCCCTTCACTTTACCATTCATTAGGGATTTTTTTGCCTTTATTAACTATTCATTGCGCTATCTTTGGTGCCACCATTTTTATGGTTGAGCGTGATTATACATTTTCAGAATCAGTTATATACGGTGCAGGTTGTGGCGTAGGCTGGTTACTAGCAATTGTCGCTCTATCTGGCCTACGAGAAAAAATGAAATATTCAGATATTCCTAAAGGATTAAGAGGATTAGGTATCACCTTTATCACTGTAGGATTAATGTCATTAGGTTTTATGTCATTTTCCGGTATTTCACTTTAAAAAAACATTTAATATCATTTAATTCAAATTTTCATACATCATAAATTTTATTGAAAAAACAACATAAACTATAAACGGAAAGCTCACATTTTTCGTTTATAGTATTTTTATCTATTTTCTTCCTACCCCCTATTTCCTCTTACTTATTTTAACTCGCACAATCACATAAATACTTCTTATTTATGCTTGTAATAAAAGAAAAACTAATTTTATTTATTGCTCTTTATATCATAAGTATTTTTTTATTTTATAAATAGAATCACTTACATTATTAAAATCTAATTGTTTAAATTACAAACTATCAATTCACATTAAATTAATAACAAATCAACAGATTATCAATTAGTTATTAAAAACAACATTTTTTATGTCATCTTTTTACTTTTTCAAATTTTAAGTCTTAAATTAAATTTAATGAAAATCAACACGTTACATCACCAAGGGATTCATTTGAAAAATTTATTAATAAGAACAATAAATAACCATAAAGAATATTTATAAAATGCCGATACTCTTTTTTAGTATTTGAAAAAATCAAAAGGATATATGGCATTAAATCAAAGAGTGTTCTAAAAACATAACTTTACTCGTTTTCAGTCATTTTTTGTCTATACCAGTTACAGGAAGTAAAAATAAAACTTAAAAATCAATAAATTGCACAGTTGTATTTTTATAAAAAAGGAAATAACTATTCATGTTTAAGAACTTCAAACAACGTTATTTGCCAAACGTCTCTTTTAATATGTCGAATTTAAAAACAACCACCTTAGTTTGGCTTATAACCGGCTCCTTGATTTTACTTCTTGGTTTAGCCTCTATTTTATTTCTCTCATCCGTAAATGATTACAAGAGAAACTTAAACGCACTAAACAATATCTACACTGAACAATCACTGCTAAGTAACACCTGGGAAAATCTGCTACAAACTCGTAATACCTTAAATAGAGCAAGCTCTCGGCATTTATTAATTATTAATAAAATGGCCACCGCAAATACTGATATTTCATCTTTATTACAACAAACTAAAGAAAAACTTCAAAGTGTTGAAAATGCTTGGAGTAGTTTTAAAAATATTCCTCATAATATTAAGAATGAAAGCTATATTCAGCAATTAGAACAAAAGTATACTGAACTTAATGCTGCATTAATTGAATTTTTAGCCTTCTTAGAACAAGGAAAAACATACGAGTATTTAAATCAACCGACACAAACCTACCAAGATAATTTTGAACAAGCATACATCAACTATCATCAGCAACTACAAAGCCATTACACTGCATCATTAAATGAAGGTGAGTTACTGTATGATAGGATCATTTATAGTTTAATTGTAATTACAATCCTCATTGTCATTTTTTCTTTTTTAGTCCAAGTCGTATTACGAAAAAATTTTATTTCACCTCTAAATGCCATTATGAAGAATATTGAAGATATCAGTAATGGTGAGTTAGCCACTAATGTCACGACAAAAGGTCTATTTGAAATAAACATCCTCACTAAAAATATTGAAAAAATGCGAGATCAAATAAAGCAGATTGTTAATAACATTAATAGCAGTTCAGGCCTTATCAATTCAGAATTAAATGATATTTCTGTTATGAACAATAATCTTGCTATTCGCGTTGAACAACAATCAGCAGCTGTACTTGAAACATCCGCAGGGATAAGACAACTAAGTGTTACCTCAAAACAACATGCAGAAAATACCCAAGCATCATGTGAACTTGTGACTAAAACAGATTCTATGATCCATCAAAGTAATGAAATGTTAGCTAACGTAGTTGAAAATATGCATGAAGTCGTCTCTTTCTCTGAGCAAATTAATGATATTACATCAACAATTGACAATATTGCCTTTCAAACTAATTTGTTAGCGTTAAATGCCGCTGTGGAAGCCGCTAGAGTAGGTGAACATGGTAAGGGATTTGCGGTGGTTGCAAAAGAAGTCCGTGAATTATCCATTAGCTGTAATTTAGCATCAAAAGAGATAAAAGTACTTGTTGCAAATTCAAGTAAAAAAATAAACCAATGTTTTCAATTAGCCGCTGACGCAAACGATAATATGGTGGATATTTCTAAACATACTGAAAATATCAATGAAATGATCCACGATATTTCTATCTCAACTAATGAACAAAGTAACGGTATTGCTCAAATTGAAGATGCTATAAACCAATTAGATCAAACAACACAAGCTAATGCCACAATGACAAGGGAGCTAGTAAATTCACTAGATTCCCTACAGACACAATCAAACCGATTAAAACAAGAGTTAACTGTTTTTCATCAATAAAAAATGCTAACTAATTCAATAGAAAGTTATCCTAAGATAGCTTTCTATTGTTCATATATTAAAGTATCAAAAATGGCTAAATTCAGGGATCTCTTTCTTCCCATGTGATTTTAAAAAATCTAAAACTTTCCTTGGGGACGTATTTAATATACGTTCTTCGGGAAAATCTATTCGAGTTAATACTTCTAATACTCGATCAAATTTTCCTAATGATAAAGCAATATGAGAGTCAGATCCTAGCGCAATCAATCCACCTGCATCACGAACTGCTTTAGCTATATCTATGCAGTTTTTCTCACTCCCTACTCTAGAATGAATAAATGATGAATTATTCATTTCTAAAGCAACGTTACTAGCCGCAGCCACTTTGGCAACTTCGGCAATATCAATGGGGTATTTAGGATTTCCAGGATGAGTTATTATTTGAACAACGCCACTTGTTATTGTCGCAATTAAAGCCTTTGTATTATCCACAATACCCAATGAACTCATAACCGGATCGTGAAAACCAGCAAGCACTATATCTAATTTCTTACTCATTTTTTCACTGCAGTCCGTTTCGCCTTTAATATTTTTAATATTTGCTTCAATACCATAAAGTATCCCAACACCATCAATCATACGGGGGATCACTGGTAAATTAGAAAAATGCCATTCATGAGGAGCATCATCCATATCAGGACCATGATCAGTAATTGCAAATAATTTAATTCCCTGCTTTTTAGCTTGCTGAAAATATTCACTCACCGTACTGTAAGCATGTGTACTGGCAATTGTATGAGCATGTAAATCAACGGGATACATAAATAATTCCTTCATAAAAAAGCGCTATGATCATCTATAAGATGGTTCTTCTTCAAATATAAGATCTACCTAAAATCGATGGGCTACAATAACAAAAATATGAAATAGCTTATAAGCTGCTATGTCTATTTTTTCTTACATTAGTAAGAAATGAAGATAAACTTCAATAAATATGCTTTAATCTTCAACATATTATTTAATATCAATTAGATAATTAATGTTTCACTTTAGTACTATACACAATAATTCTGAAAATACATTGTATAATGCTTTTTCATTTTAACTTTACAAAGGCTAATTATGTTCAACTATCCCGCAGTCGCTCATTTTGATGAAGAAAGTGAAACCTACGAAATTACTTATCGTGATTTTGATAATATACACGCTGTTGCTTACACGGAAGATGATATTGAGCTAGAAGCCTCTGATATTTTGCATGTTGGCCTTGAGGAGTTTCTTTCAAGTAAAATGCCTATTCCTGCTCCATCAAAAGCACAACCAGGCGATTTTATTGTTTACTTACCACTCATCAGCTGTTTGAAAATCGCGCTTCATAATGCCATGCTAGAAACTAAAACAAAAAAATCAGACCTTGCAAGAAAAATGAATTTAACTAGCGCACAAATAGAACGTCTACTTGAAATTAATCAATCATCAAAAGTTGATAGCTTAGAACAAGCTCTTTATTTATTAGGTTATGGGATTTCTGTTAGCGTTTATAAAGACACAAATTGATAATGCTAAAGATAAAAATGGCTCTAATAAAAATTAGAGCCATTAGTTTATATTATTTTATAATCCACAAATCTTGTTATTAGATATTATAACTTTTTGCTTGCTAAAAATTTGGCATGATTAGTATAAATCGCAATAATATCTTCACCTCGCCCTACTAATCCTGCAACTTGGTTAACCATATCAATGTGATCTTCAGCATAATCATCCTTAATTAATTTGCCTAATCGCATACTCGTTCGACCAACTAAGCCATCATTTTGGCGCTCAATGAAAAAAGCACTTAATACACGCATTGCGGCATGAGTCGGATCTAGTAAATTACCTTTTTCACCCGCAATTAGTCCTTGAATATAACTGCCAAATGAGTAGTAATGCACGCCATTAACGATTTCTTTACCTTCACCACCACGAACTTCAGGTAGCCCTTGTGGATATTTTTTATTAAATTCAGTTACTTTTTCAGTTGTTAATGCTTCTAATGCAGCGATAGCATCTTGAGGATTGCCACGATTACCAGAGAATGTAGAAATAATAGTGCCAATAGCTTTCATTACTGCATCAGCAATATATTCTGGCACACTATCCTTGCGCATAATGCGTCGTACTAAATCTGCAATTTCTGAACCATGATTTACACCATTAACAGAAGTAACAGAAGCAATACTTTTAGCATGTTTTGCAGCAACATAGCGACAAGCTAATGGGCCTTGGCTATGACCAATTAAATTGACTTTTTTTGCTTTCGTTTCTTTAAGAACTTTTTGCACAAATTCCCAAAGTTGCTCACCACGAACTTCATTAGAATTAAATGCAGAAAGAGATGCTGTAAAAACTTTATGACCATCCTTTTCTAATGCATCCGCGATACCATAAAAGTAAGGGTAACCGACGATATCATCAAAACCAGATAAACCATGAACTAAAATAATTGGATATGTTGTTGACATATTTTCCACTCCTTGGGGTTAAGTTAATTAATTGCTAAACATCCTATTAGCAATACTTACAACAATCGGTAAAATACAATATTTATAATATAACATCATATTTTGGCACTTCATTTGTCATAAGTGATTATTAGAATAATCTAAATTTTACGATCGTAAAGCTTTATTTTTATCAATTTTATATTTTTTAATCATCATCTGAAAAAATCAACATACCCTCTATCAAACCTTCTGCTTTTTTTAACTTTTTCCCAATATATGTATCTGAACATTTTTCATGTTTTGCAAGCTCAATAAAAGTTTTTCCAAAAACATAATAATTAATAAGTAATTGATAATCTTCTGTATTATACTTCATAAGCCTTTTCATTAAATCATTGATTATATTTGCTTTATGATGAGAACATTGTTTTCGTTGCTTTATTTTTTCCGGGATAATTTCTTTTTTGTTTTTATTTAAAAAGTAAACAGCGATATGATCATTAGCAACCCATGCTCCCCACTCTTCAAGTATTTTTGAAATATTCTTCATATTAACATCCTTATTTTTTCATATGGTGATAATCGCATCCAGCAATCATTTAAAAACACCTATCTAATTATTAATAGGTATTATAAATATAATGACAAAAGTTTAATTTACAACTGGATTTAATAAAGCGATGAAATTGAATGTTGAAACTATGAGAGGATATGAAAAATCTAAATATGACTTAGCTATTTTAATTAAGAATCGGATTATCTTTAAGTTATAAAGAATTTTATTCTGTGTTTTTCTTAAAATAGCCAGCCATATGAAATATCAGCGATTACGGTAATGTTTCTTCAGGTCGTAAAGTCAGTACTTCGTATCCATTTGAAGTAACCAAAATTGTATGTTCCGACTGTGCCGATAATTTTTTATCTCTCGTTACCACAGTCCAACCATCTTTTTTAGTTTTTATTTTAGCACCACCCTGATTAATCATTGGTTCAATCGTAAAAGTCATGCCTTCTTTCAATTCAATACCTTGCCCCTTAATACCATAATGTAAGACTTGTGGTGCTTCATGCATTTCTCTACCAATGCCATGTCCGCAATATTCTCTTACAACACTATATCCATGGCTTTGTGCAAAGCTTTGAATAGCATGTCCAATATCACCTAATGTTGCTCCCGGTTTAACTTCTTTAATACCTTCCCACATTGCTTGATATGTTGTTTTAGCTAATTTGCGCGCAATAGGAGATGCCTCTGGCATAATATACATTTTACTAGAGTCGGCAATAAATCCATTCTTTTCTAATGTAATATCAACATTAATAATATCTTTACTTTTCAGTCGTTCATCCGATTTTGGTACACCATGACAGACAACTTCATTAATTGACGTATTTAACACATACTCGTAACCATACTGGCCTTTACTCGCTGGTCTTGAGTGGAGTTCATTAATAATAAAGTCTTCCACTTTATCATTGATTTCTAATGTAGAAACACCTGGTACAATAAAGTCATCAAGCATTGTAAAAACTTGTGCTAATAAACGTCCAGATTCGCGCATTAATTCAATTTCATCAGACGTTTTGATTGTTATTTTATCCATATTCCTTTCCTCTTATTCTGCTTGTTGCTTGATAGCTTCTTTTTCCAGCATTTCGTTAATAATCATTGGGAACGTTTTGTCTGGATTTAACTCTGCTTGGATACCAATTTTTATCCAAAATTCAGCCTGAGCATTAACCGAGCGAGACATTACATTGCTTGCCTTTCTTAAATACTCATGTAGCTCATCAGAGATTTTTACAATACCCACGCCAATCCTTATATACAGATCATAATAAAACATATACGTTCTATAGTAGAATCAATTACCGATGCTTTCAATTGCTATTTAGTGCTGCCATAGGCATAAAATGCTCAAATAAAAAATAAGAGTAAATAACAACCAAAACAAAAGGTCGTATTTTTTACTTTTTTTATATTTCAATACATTTATTCCAAAATGCTCAATGGTTTTTGATATTTTATTTCTTGTTATCTTAAATTAAAGATATTTATTTTTAAGTGCATTATCCTCAGAATTAGCTGAGAGACAAATTAGAAAACAAGCGTTAGTTTAATATTAATAAAACTTAGAACCGAATTTCGTATAAATACTAAGGAAAGCAATAATATGAATCCATTCAAAAAAATCACCTTACTTTCGCTATTAAGCAGTCTTTTAATATTAATCTCAGGTTGCACAACAATTGAGAGAAATTATCCCACAAGTTTAAGTGTCGCTAATGAACAAACTGAAAATAAAGCACTCTCAACAAAATGGGGAGAAAACTTATTATCTGTAACTCAGAGCATTGAGGCCCATCGATTATCACAAACACCTTCACAAACAACATCAATATATTATCAGAGCGGAGTTCCCGCTAGTTCTTACTCAAAAATTACACGTATTAAAGAGAGTCCCGTACAGATATCTATCCTGACTGAATCTAGAAATATAATTCCTCTCTATTATTCACAAAATAATCAATATTTATTATATGGTAAAGAGAATGAACGTTATATTATTTTCTTACATAACACCAGTTCAAGAAAAATATATGAAGCAATCATTACTGTTGATGGATTAGATGTTATTAGCGGTACAGTAGGCTCATACGAAAATAGAGGTTACTTATTAAGATCTGGAGAAACTTTATTTATTGAAGGATTTAGGAAAAATGACCAACAAGTCGCTGCATTTCGCTTCAGTTTACCAGATGAAGGGTATGTAAATTATAATGTACAAGGTGATAAAAGAAATATAGGCGTAATAGGTGTTGCTCTTTTCGAATCAGAAGAGGGACCAGAAAAGATAATGAAAAAATGCAGCTATTTACCTAATCCTTTTCCAAAGGATAACAACTATGCACCAGATCCTTGTATTCCCTAATATTAACCATTAATTATCTCTTATAAAAAATAGTGTATTTAGTTACACTATTTTTTATTTAGAAAATATTAATTATAATTTTTATTTTTTTATGTTATTATTCCTAGACTTTATCTTTTATTACTACATTTATCACTATTCTCATTCTCTCTATCCCTTCAAAAAAACCTCATTTTTTATTCTGTTAACAATAAAAATTTTTAGGAATTGTTATGTCTAAAAAACCATATCGCATTATATTAACAGGCGGCCCAGGTTCAGGAAAAAGTACGTTAATTAATGCACTTAAAAATAAAGGCTACTCTTGTTCTTTAGAGGCAGGTAGAGCCATTATACAAGATCAAACTCTTATCAAAGGTAATGGGCTACCATGGATCGATCCTGAAGCTTTCGCACAATTAATGCTAAGTTGGGAATTGCGTTCATGGCATGAAGCAGCCAACGCTGAAACTCCCTATTTCTATGATAGAGGACTTCCCGATATTGCAGGCTATCTGTTATTGTGTGGATTACCCATTCCCAAACATCTTAACAATGCAATAATGTTATTTCGTTATTCAACAAATGTATTTATTGCCCCACCTTGGCCTGAAATCTATACGCAGGATAAAGAAAGAAAACAAACAATTAAAGAAGCAGAGGAAACTTATTTAGCAATGCTAGAAGTTTATAAAAACTATAATTATAGTTTGATTGAGTTACCTAGATTAGCAATAGAGAGTAGAACTAATTTTATTATCAATAAGATTTAATATCAGCCAGTAAGATATTACTGGCATAGATAATAATAAATACTTAGTAAGAAGCTATAATTTTTAGATCTGGTTTCTCCCCTCGCATTATAGCCCGTTGTTGTTCATGAACTGCCTCATTAATGGCTTTTTGTTCCCCTGGCGTTCGAGTGTTTTTACCGCAAACTAATGTAGAACACACCGGGCTACCTATCCTATGACTCCCTGAATTGCCTGTACTAAAAGTCACATTATCAGTTGTACAACCTAATAATAGAAAAGATAACAATAAAGTGATTACTATGCGCATAATTTTCCGTATAAAATTAAATTATAAATTGATATGACAGTATTAATAAGCATCAAAAGTATAATGTGGCTTTTGTATCCACTTAAATTCAACTGTTTGTTTTTTTTCATTCCAAATAGGTTCAGGAACTGGCATCGTAAAGCTTATTTTTTGAATAGGCTTCATTGTTGAGTATTCATTATTTATATATTGATTATTTACTGATGATTTTGGCTCATTTAAACCAACTTTAAAAAGTTGTCCAAATTTACGATTATCTTCTTGTACCTCTAATTCAAAACGTGACTGTTTCCCTAACATAAAAACCAAGTTATTATTAACTGCGTTACTATCAATGTGGGAGTTATCAACTTCAGGATTATCAATATGTATATCAGAAAACTTAGCTTGAGCTACTTTGCTAGAGCTACATCCAGCGATAATGAACATAGAAAATAATAAAAATAAAGGGTAATGCATAATATAAATATCAATAAGAAATAGGAGTAAATAATTATTCCATAAAAAACATTTACTAACAAAATAATTTTTATTAATTATATAAAAAAAGAAAAATAGTCTTATAAAATAAAAACCAATAAATAATCGAGCTAAAAATAAAGCAATAAATAAAATTTTATAACCACATAAGTAAAATTAACAATATACCCATATAAATTCATTTTTTATATGGTTCAATTTAATCTATATTAATTACATATACTTCTTGGGTAATATAACCTCCTAACTAACCTGAATATAATTTCAAAAATATAAAAAATATCAGCAAAAGTATTTTTATTAAAAAATAGACTCAAATTATATTGTTTTTATCTATTCGTGTAATTTTAAAAGAGAAAGGTAATAAAAACCAAGATATAATTAATTATTTAAAATTTAAAAAATAAAAAAGCCTTATAATTATTAAAAAATATAAGGCTTATAATGCGCAGTATACTTTATTGACCTGCTGACATTTTCTTCATTTGTTCTAAAGAATCTAATGCTTGCTTACAAGTACTTTCTTGAACATCTGTAGGTAATGCTGCAAATTGTTCTTTCGCCTGAGCATACTGTGCTTTCATTGCTTCAGCTTGAGCTTTAGTTGCATCATTTTTTGCCATTAACTCAACATAAGAGTCTGTTTCTTTAAAATAGTCTTCACATGCTTTAGATAAATCAGCAGAAACAGCAACAGAAGAGATTGATAATAAACCCAATGCTAAAATAAGCTTTTTCATAAATATCCTTTAAGTATTGTTAACAGTTAGAAAGTAATTTCTATTATTTTTCTTAAGTCGGTATTATCTCAAAAAATAGTAAAATGGGGATAAGTATTATCTTAATTAAAAAATAAAGTTTCATCTAATAATGATTATAATAATAAATAAAATCAAAATATGATAATTGAAAATTAGCTTGTCACTTTTAGCATTAACTCTATATATTAAATTATTCCTTTTAAATTAATGTGTTATTCTTATTAATTAAGAATTTAATTTTTTAATCATAAAGCTCATATAAAAATAATGCTCGATAAAATAATACCCACAAAAAAATATAGGTAAAAATAGTAATTGATAAGATAGACTGGTACGCTTGCGATAACTTTCATTATGATCTTCTACTTGAAAATGGAATTAAAGAACTAGTAATGTTACGTAAGAGATCAATAAATAGGTTTACATTTCTTACCCAAGCTTATGACGAAAAACTTATTGACGACATTTAAATAATGAAGGATACCCTTTCTCACCGTACTATCACGGATCAGAAAATGATAAGTTTTTCCAAAAGAACGAAAATATTTTAGTTCAAAGACTCTCATCTTCTTATTATGTCAAAAAATCCATAGGTAATTATCAAAATTTTTATTCTTAATTACAAATACATATGAAACACAAAAAATAAAGCAAATTGGTTTTAATTATTTCTGTATCAATTTAAAATTTAACTCTCACAACAATTATATACAACAAGTTATTTAATTTATTATTAACTTATTGCTAATTAAATTAACATTTAAACTTTTAAATTTTGTTTTTATATGGTTTATTAATTTTGCCGTGATCTATATAAAAGAATCATGCTTCATTCTTATATATAGTTGCCCGTACTTAATAGGTTCTATTAGTCAGGGGGTTACCCCACCAACGGAGGCATTTAATGTCTATAAAATGGGTTTTAATTATATCTGGAATTGCTATTGGTGCTATCGCTTTACTTCTTGGTATTAACGGAAATCCCCCTAATATGGGTGTTTGTGTTGCTTGCTTTATTCGTGACAGTGCAGGCAGCATGGGATTACATAATACTGAAACAGTACAATATCTTCGTCCTGAAATATTCGGTTTTATTCTCGGTTCATTTGTAGCTGCTTTACTATTCAAAGAGTTTCAATCAAAAGCTGGATCAGCGCCAATTATTCGTTTTACATTGGGCTTTTTAATGATGGTCGGTTGCTTAGTTTTCTTAGGTTGTCCATTAAGAATGGTACTTCGTATTGGTGCTGGAGATTTAAACGCAGTAATAGGATTAGTTGGATTAATAATCGGAATTGGTATCGGAAGCTTATTCATAAAAAAAGGATTTTCCCTTCCACGAAATTATCGACAATCTCCTGTAGAAGGTTTTATTTTACCAGTTATATGCGTATTCTTGTTTGCTTTATTCTTATGGAATAGTGATATTTTTAATTCCAGTGTGAAAGGCCCTGGCGCAAGTCATGCTCCAATATGGATGTCTATTATTGCAGGACTTATTATTGGCTTTATTATTCAACGAACTCGGTTTTGTTTTATTGGAATGGCAAAACATGTTTTTTTATCACGTAACTATAATATGGCGCTTGGGGTGATCGCATTAACACTTGTTGTACTCTTAGGTAATCTCTACTTAGGCAAATTTAATCTTGGGTTTGAAAATCAACCAATTGCTCATAGTGATGGACTATGGAATTTTCTCTCTATGCTGCTTGTAGGCCTTTGTGGTGTATTTATTACTGGTTGTCCATTGCGCCAACTTGCCAATGCAGGGCAAGGCAATTCCGATGCTGCAATTAGTGTATTAGGTATGTTAGTTGGTGCTGCTTTTGCTCATAATTTCTCTTATGCCTCAAGCCCCGCAGGTGTTACAGATAATGGCAAATTCGTTGTTATTATTGGTCTATTGGTTACATTCATTGTTGGTGTTATTTATACTTATACCGCAAATAAAATAAACCACCATGAGACTAATAAAAATGACGCATAATTATTTATTTCTTTTTCATGAACAATATGCGGTCAAGAAACTTCACCATCAACTCCAAAAGGATAATTTTTTCTCAAGCATAATTGATGCACCAAGAAAATTATCTTCTGAGTGTGAATTAGCAGTATCTGTTTATTTTTCTAATAATGAAACTTATAAGCATTATATTAATGATAACATTAGAGTTATTTATAAAATAAATTCAGATCAATTTGATGTCCTATGGAAAGATAAAACTTGAAGTAAGATATTATTGAAACCTCAACAATGAAAGGCTACATGAGTAGCCTTTCATTAATCAAATAAATTTAGTGATTATACTTATTGTATTATTCAAATATAAAAAACCACCCAGATTTACAAAGGATGGTTTCAATATTTTAACTATTTATAAAATAATAATTTGCTATTCTTCTTCTGGTGGGTTTTTGAGGATCTGATGAATTTCCTCTTTTAGTCTTAATTTTTGTTTTTTTAACTCTACAACTTCTTCACCATACCCTCTTCTATCCTTATGTTCCAATCTTACTATTTTATGGTCAAGTTCATTATGTTGATCAAAAAGAGCGCGAAAATGAGGGTCTGTTTGGCGAAGCTTTGAAATTAAATCACGATATTCTGGAAACATAAATAGCTACCTTCCTTATTAATTGTGAATTAAGTACTATTTTAAGTCTTACTCAAACTGATTAACCTGTCATTGTCTTTATGTTAAAAATAAGACTAACATCAATTAATATTTCTAATTTAAAAATTACTAAGTATTTTTATATTAAACACTTTAATTATGATTTTTATACGTAATGCATTGAGTTATATGGCTTTATAAAGCTACTTATACTTAAGCAAATAAAAAGGAACAATACTTAGTTAATTTTTCCTATTCTGACCAAACATCTTCATAACCATCTCTATCAATAATAAAGTTATATCCTTCAGGGAGATAAAGATATTTCATTACCTCAGGTAACACTGTGTTTAAATGTTCTGTATGTAATGCCTGGTAAAAATCATCTCTTTCACAATATTCGCCACAATAAAAAAACCAACTTATCGTACCATCTTTAGATCTTTTTATACGTGTTCCATAGATAGGCGTTAAACTTAAGGTATCTAAAGCAATTGCTACCATCTCTTCCGGGTTTTCAGGTAAGACTCCATATTTTTTGCATACGCTTTTTTGTTGTTCAACAATATGTAATATCTTGTTTTTATTTATCATCATATTCCAAAATTAAAAATGAGCTCAGTTAAAGCAATTTCCCCATACAGGATTATAACGAGTTTACTACTATGCACCTAACACCATAAAAACGAGCATTAATTTATTCAAACAGCTAGATACAAAAAACAGATAAATTCAAACAAAAAAGAATAAAAAAACACCAATTCACCTTAAAACTAGACAAAAAGCAGTATCACCGCATTTTTTGTTGAAAAAAAAGCACTTATTGTTAACTCATAAAATATAAATTCTCTATATTTGTAGTGATCTCTAATAGTTATTTATACCCATCTATTTGAGTCACTAAGCCCAATGCCGCCACATTGGGCTTTTTTATGAAGAATAGATCGATATTATTTTTCATTACAATAGCTTCAAACCTCTTTAAGTTTGTTCAAAAATACTAAACTGTAAAATCAATGAGTTTAATCAAAAATGTTTTAATTTTATATGATTTGAACAGTTTCCAGTAACCTTTAAATTTATACTAAAAATAGTAAAGTGGTTATTGCCGACCAACTCCTTTTTTGCCGGCATCAATAACTATTTATTAGGTAAAAGATCCTGCTCTTGTAATTTAGAAAGTGCTAACTCTTTCATCCAATCTGCAAGTAGTGGCGCTGTTTTTATTGAATCCAATAATGCACGCTCTTTTTTTGTTAAACGAATAATAATAACTTCTGTTTTCATTGTAGACATAATAATTCCCCATTTATAAGAGAGAAAATATTGGCACAAAATAGTAACAGAAAGGTCTGACTTACACGGTTTTACAAAATCATCATTTAAAGATAATTAGTAATACGTTATCGATAGGATATTGGCAATATAGTTCATTGTTTATTTTTAGAAAAAACATTAACATACTTATGATAAATTAGAAAATAGATAGGTATTATTCATGTTTCTAAATCCCAAAAGAACCGTAAAAGCCAATGTAAGAAAAAGAAACTCCATTTTTCCTGGTTTGGGAACTACATACAGTATTAGTCTTTCTGATGATGGGCCATCACCACAAGAAATTCAAAAAATAGAATTTAATAAATTTACAGATAAAGCTATTGATGAAGTCACTACAATGATCGGTTGTTTTGAAAGATCAGAGAAAAAAAGTAAAAGCCCCAACTCTGATAAACCTTTGCATTATGAGAAATTAGACAACGAGTTTCTCAGGCTTACTGTTTCATTTTTTCAAATTATTCAAGAAATTAGATATTCTGGTGACACTAGTCAACATGCAAAGAATAGAATTACCACCTCATTATTTGGGATAACACGCTGGCTAGATAATAAATATCCATCATGGAATAGTGAAAGAGCTGAAGTAGAAAGAAATAGTAAAGAAATTGAGAAAAGAGTTAAAAAAGAATTCAAAGCAAAAAGGTTTTATAAAACAAAATTTGCCATTTTAGCAGTTGCCACTTTTTGGGTTCCCTTTGTTTTTTGCTGGTTTTCTCTACAAAAAAAATATCCTAAATGGTTCAAAGTCATCAGTTTCTTATGGGCTATATTTGTTGCTCTTTTAGTATACAGAACACCTAAAATATAATAACTAGCTATTATATTACTCTCTTATCTTTATCTTATGGTGTTTCTTTTAAAATAAAAAATACCATAAGTCAAATAACCCACCTAAGATATATTATTATATATATTAAATAATTATATTTTTCTTTAATAGAGTTCACCTTAAGAAAGATTATATTCTAAATATATTTTTTTAAGGTTATTTAAATTGATAAATAAAGCAAACAATATGATCATTAAGAATAATTTAATAGTTATTACACAATAAAAAATAAAAAGGTTATTTTTCATGCTACTGAATAAACATTTTAGTAAAAATATTATTACTATTAGTCTTTTATCTTTCTTCGCTAATTCGGTTTATGCCAAAGAAAATAGCACAACGGACGGTCATCTCTCTAATAATGAAATTACATCTAATTCGACTTATAGCAATAAAATAAATCTTTATATAGATACAAACCACAAAATTCAAAATATTACTCTTGAAGATGAGGCAGTATTACGAATGAACGGCGACAGTCTAGCAATAGGTACAATTGTTAAAGATGATGCCAATATTAGTATGTATGCTCATGGTATAAAAGATGTGGGTATTCCCACGATTAAAGATACTATAATAACAGGTACAAGTAATATTGATATGAACGCAAATTCATCATCTATAGGCAAATTATTTATAGATAAAA
Organism: Proteus genomosp. 4 str. ATCC 51469; assembly: GCF_003144375.1. Classification (NCBI taxonomy): domain Bacteria; kingdom Pseudomonadati; phylum Pseudomonadota; class Gammaproteobacteria; order Enterobacterales; family Morganellaceae; genus Proteus; species Proteus genomosp. 4. Next base: position 3,101 of record NZ_PENV01000008.1, on the reverse strand, counting down.
ATGCCAAATTATATATTGATAACATTGATTCTGAAACTACTGATGTATCCAAAAATGATCCTGTTCCTTCAGCTAACATCTTTATAGAAAATTTAACACTAGCAGGTAAAACATATATTGCACCTACATGGAACGAAATTTATGGTGATGATGGTGATGCCCCGAGACCAGAAAAATCAGGCCCAGAATTAATTACTCATATTAACAATTTAGAGATGCAAGCTAGTAGCCAATTAGAAATGGGTCATTATGCTTCTGGCATGCAATTTAATCGACTTGAATTAAAAACACTCGCTGGTGAAGGTACTTTTATTTTAAGTAGTAGCTTAGCTGATGGTTTAAGCGATAATATTTATATTTCAGATCATGCAACTGGATATTTCGGTTTAAAAATAAATGATATCGGAGAAGAAATATATGACCCTAAAAATGTTCAATTAGTTTATGTGAATAGTGGTGATGCTAATTTTAATTTATTAAATAAAGGTGGTAATGTTGAAATTGGTGTTTGGAAATATAAATTAAATAGCAAGACTAATGATGGTCATACAGAATGGTATCTTGTAGGTGGAAAAACTGGTGAACCGGATATTTCTAAACAGCCTGATACCTCTAAACAGCCTGACACCTCTAAACAGCCTGACACCTCTAAACAGCCTAGTATTAGTCAGCCTGTATTAAGTAATAGTGCTCAAGCCGTTATTAACATGGCCTCAGCACCGCAACATATATTAAGTGTTGAGACGAGCAATTTACGCCAAAGAATGGGTTTCTTACATGAGAATAACAATGATCTCGGTGTGTGGGTTCGCTATTTAAATGATAATTCTCATTTGAACGATAAAGGTTATAGTCAATTTCATTCAAATTTAAATGGAATGCAAATTGGTATAGATAAGAAAATAGCTATAAATAATGATCAATTGTTATTTGGTTTAATGACTTCTTATACTAAGAGTAAAATCAAATTTGATAATATTAATAATGGTGATATTAACAGCTATGGTGGTGGTATTTATTTAACTTGGCTTGATCATTCTGGCTTTTATGTAGACTCTTTATTTAAAATTAATCATCTTCATAGTGAAATCAATACTAATATGAATGAAGGAAGAAGAGTTAAAGGGAATTACAATCAACATGCAGTTACAGCATCAACAGAAATAGGTTATCCTATTGATTTTTCCAATAAATTAACTTTCACACCATACAGTCAGGTCATTTATTCTCATGTTAGTAAATCACATTATTTATTAGATAATGGAATGAAAGCAAACATCCACAATGCTGATAGCTTAAAGAATGAATTAGGAACTATATTAGAAAGTAATTTACTTATTGCAAACCATAGTGTTAAGCCTTATATAAAAGCAGCTATATCTCGTGAATTCATAAAAAATAATGAAATAGAAATTAATAATATATCATTTGATAGTCATTATTCTGGAAATGTTGGTAAATATGGTGCTGGCTTAACAACTAGCATAGGTAATGATGCTCTTTTCTATACAGAAATAAACTATCAAAATGGAAATAAAATAGAAACTCCAATATATATAACAGCAGGATTTAGAATGAATTTTTAACAATTTTATTTTATAAAACCAATACATAAAAAACCTCATAAATTTTAATATGAGGTTTATATTTTAGCTTATTATTAGTATGTTTTGGCAGATATTAACTCAAAACCAAAAGTATTCGTTTTCTTAAAAATTACTGCATTCCCAGTTTCATAAATATTGCCATGAATAATTTTATTACAAACCTTTATTTCACCTTCATTCTCATCATTTACTTTTATACCTGAGCATGACCTTCTTCCTTCAACATATGAATAATTAGATTTATAACTACTTACTTCTCCACCAGTAAAATAAACGATATTAGAAAGTATAAAATATTGAATAAAAAATATAATCATAATTAGTGCTAAAGGATAAAATAATATTTTTTTTGCTGTCTTATTAAAAGTTGTTTTTTTATATATGCAAAAAAAGCATACTATAGAAATAATAACAGAAAATACTAATGCCATTTTAATTGATACTATTGAAACTATAACGTACTCTTTAATTTCAAACTTCCAATAGAAAAACACAGCCATGATAAATAAAATTAAAAATGTGTAACTGAATAGCTGAGTATATGAATATTTTTTCATATCAATCCTAATCTATTTATTATAAATACAATACTAGTTTTTATATAGCGAAACATTCTATATCAATCTAAAAGCATTAGATTTATAATCTAAGCAAAGTTAACACCACATTATATGATTAACTCACCATTAAATGTATACGTACAACAAGAACAATAGATAGGAATACTTCCTTTATCAAATAATGGATTTACTTTTTGTAAATATCCTTTATTATCAATATATAGTTGTGAATAATATGAACTATCACCGATCCGAACATATTCACGTTTTTCAGTATTATCTAAGGAAACCATCCAATATATTGGTTCTGTTTTATCTAAACGATTAACCACTTCACTAAAAATATCATTCCATAAACGACCTACTTTACTTAATAAAAATTGGAATAATGGTGTATAGTCATAACCTCTATTTACCTTTCCTTTCATTGATAAACGAGCGATGGAAAGCTCATTGATTTTATTATATTTTGTTCTTTCCCATTTATATTTTCCACCAGCATGATGTTCACAAGGGTGAATTCGTGTTGTTGTATTTTGTTTTCTGTATAATGGTTTTTTACCATATTTCATAAATCACCTATATAAATCTTTCTTATTCGTCAAATGTTTTTAAGTAATTTATGTTCTATACTAATTTTCTTTCGCTGACTTAAAAAGTAATTTTTTTATTATATTTTAACACCATTAATTAAAATTTACTTAACACTACCATAAGTTAATTTTTTATAGTTAAATTTTTTATTGGCGTATTTATAAATATAAAATACTAATACAACTTTAATGGGAAATGCCATAAAACAAAAAACCCCGCCGAATGAACTGACCCCAGTTTATTGGACAGTTTAAATTAGTTAGGTAAAGACTGAGTTCGGTATTGAACCGGACTCAGTCCTTTTAATTTTATCTTGATCCGTTCCGTATTGTAATACTTG